>JAQBWJ010000075.1 GCA_027625215.1 Candidatus Poribacteria bacterium | reverse complement strand
CAAGATACGCCCCGCGCTCGATCTTTTCGCGTGCGGGGCTTCTTTTTTGGATCGTACTAGCATCCCACCGCGACGCGCAACCTTCACACCATATAAACGTCCACGCAGGTCGGTTCTCGGCGTGGCGATGACGGGGCGCAGGGAGGCTCAGGCGTTGGCTTTCAGGTCGCGGAGGAGGCGGTCGTAGGAATTGCGGTAGGAGGCGGGGGTTTGCCAATTGGTGAAGTCGCCCATGAGGCGGTCGCGGCGGATGTCGGCTGCCGACTTCACTTATGGTAGCGAGACGATTTATTCCCTGCTATGCTGAGAGGCATCATCAGCAGTTGGTCGCTTCCCGGAGCGTTCGATGCAGTTATACCGTTATCTTTCCGATGAGAACGAGTACGAGCAGATTCAACGAGAACGAAAAGTACAAACCCTCAACCCGACGTACGGATATAGGACGTGGTTCACGGTCACACGCTACGATGACGTTCAACAGGCACAAGAGGAACTCGCGTTACCGTTGACGCCGCGTTATCGAGTGGGACCCATCGCTGTCGATCCAGACGAATATGCTCTACAATTGGAGCAAGTCCAACCGTCGTTCGGGCATCCGGGCAGCGGAATCGAGTGCAGCACGACGGAACCGATTTGGTTGTTCGGGGTATGGTCGTTTGGGGATCAATGCTGGAAAGATTGAGACATGAACATCAGCCCGCTTGATGTAAAAGACCTATTGGACGAATGCGCGACTGTCTTGGAATTCGCGTTACGTTCCTATGATGAATCTATCGTCAAAACAGTGGTAGGAAGACATGACACGGCGACGGTTCAGACAAGCTGGGAGTTTCGCGGATCGCTGATGGCAAATATCAACGTCCTAGTAGAGTTATCTGAAAATGACTCGGATCACATCGCATACATCACAGATGCCAACCTGTGGCGCGACTCGGAAACAAGGCGTCAATGGCTACAATGCGCCTCAACTTCAATCAAATTACCAGTCGATGGGAAACCCGGACAACGCAAACGGCAACTAGGGGATTTACTCACTGGTATGATCGACAGCGTCAATGATGCTGAAAAAGAGTTCGAGTCACGTGCGAAGGACGTAAGTATTCAGCCGCTCCCTAAACAACGCGATCTATCGACGGCTTCAAACCGATAGCCCTCCATCCCTACAATCGTGACAACTCCATCGAAAAGAGAGCTCAGAGCGTGAACATCGGCATCATCGGCTGCGGCAATATCAGCCGCGCGTACTTCAACGGCGCGAAGAACACGGACCTCCTCACGATCAAAGCCTGCGCGGACATGCGCCTCGAAGCGGCGAAGGAACGCGCCGAGCAGTACGGCGTCGAAGCGCTCTCCGTCGAGGAACTGCTCGCCGACCCGGAGATCGAGTTGGTCGTTAACCTGACGATCCCCCGCGCCCACGTCGAGGTGGGACTGCAATGCCTCGAAGCGGGCAAGCACACCTACAGCGAAAAGCCGTTCGGCGTCGATATCGAGTCGGGCAAGCGGTTGGTCGACAAGGGGCGCGAAACGGGGTTGCGCGTCGGGTGCGCGCCGGACACGTTTCTCGGCGCGGGCGTGCAGACCTCGCGCAAGGCGGTCGATGAGGGCGCCATCGGGCGACCCATCGCGGGGACGGCGTTCATGTGCGGTCACGGACATGAGTCGTGGCACCCGAACCCGGCGTTCTACTACGACCTCGGCGGCGGGCCCATGCTCGACATGGGTCCCTACTACGTGACGGCTCTCGTCAACATTTTGGGACCCGTCAAGCGGGTCGCCGCCGTGACGACCAAAGCGTTCAACGAACGGCTCGCCACCAGCGACGGCGCGAAGGGACAAGTCCTCCCCGTCCATGTGACGACCCACCTCGCGGGCACCATCGAGTTCGTCAACGGCTGCATCGTCACGATGATCATGTCGTTCGACATGTGGCGTCACGCGCTGCCGTGCATCGAACTGTACGGGACGGAAGGCTCCATCAAAGTGCCCGACCCGAACGGGTTCGGCGGCGACGTGCGCGTTGCGAAATCGCGCGGCGAGTGGGAGAGCGTCGAACTCGCCTTCCCCAACAACGCGCGGATGATCGGCGTCATCGACATGGTGCAGGCGATCAAGTCGGGGCGACCGCACCGGGTCAGCGGCGACCTCGCCTACCACGTTCTTGAGGTGATGACGGCGTTCGACCGCTCGTCGGAGTCCGGCGAACATATCGTGATGCAAAGCACGGTGGCGCGTCCGGCGGCGATGCCGACCGGGTTGGCGGAGTGGGCGGTCGAGGCGTGATTCGCGACGGATGGTGGTTCGTTTGCGTTGGAACAGTTTGCCGTCTATCCTTTGACGTAAGGGGATTGATCGACACGAACAAGGAAGGTCGTAGATGGCGGACGTACTGGCTGAAGAGATCGAAGCGTTTGAATCGCTCCGAGCCGATCTGTCGGAGACGGATGAGGGTCATTACGTCCTCATCAAGGGCAGTCGGCTGTTCGGTGTGTTCGACAAAGAAATCGATGCCGTGCGACGTGGAATCGAATGGTTTGGGTCGGGACCGTTTCTCGTCAAGGAGATCACGCCGACGGAAACGCCGATCCTCATCTCATCCCATCTGATCGGTGTCTGATGCCGTCGTACACGCTGAGTCTGGGCGAATTCGGTGCGGTGTTCGAGGCTGCCGCATTCCTGCCGGACCAACTTATCGAGGTGCGTCGGAGCGAACGGCTGGAGTTGCCTCACCCGATTCGGTTTCGCGCTCAGATTGATACCGGCGCGTCGCACACCTGCATTTCGGAATCCATCGCCGAACGGTTGAGTCTGTCGCCTGTCGGTAGAGTGCTGATCCGCACACCTTCGTCGTCGTCGTTCCCTTGCTTTCGATACCATGTGAAAATCTCGTTAACCCGGTCGTTGTCTTGGGAAATTATTGCCCTCGGAACACCGTTTCTCGACGACCCTTCATTCGAGTGTTTGATCGGGCGCGATATCTTGAGTCAGACGGTGTTCGTGTACGATGGCCCTTCGAGTGAGTTCACGCTGAGGTATTGAGTGCGGAGTTCAGACATAACGGTGTCATATTCATGACCAAAGACCATCAACGATGTAAGGAGTCGCTCTACGATGCGTACCGCCAACCCCGCCCTCAACGACAAAACGTTCGCCGACGCGCGCGTCTCCCCCGCCGAGACGGGGACGATGACGATTGCGGGCACGGTGAACAGGACGGCGCTGCTACTGCTGTTGGTCGTCGCAGGCGCGTTTTGGCCCTGGCAACTGTTGAGCACGTACCCGCAACTGTCGATGGTCTTGGGCGTGTTCGGACTGATCGGCGGGGTGATCCCCGCGCTTGTCACCATCTTCAAACCGACCGCCGCGCCGCTCTCCGCGCCGTTTTACGCGGTGTTTGAGGGGCTGTTTCTCGGCGGCATCTCCGCCGTGTTTGAGATGATGTATCCCGGCATCGTGCCGCAGGCGGTGGGACTGACATTCGGGACGCTGTTCGCGCTGCTGATGGCGTACAAGTCCGGCATGATTAAGGTGACGGAGAACTTCAAACTCGGCGTCGTCGCCGCGACGGGCGGGATCGCCCTCGTCTACCTCGTCAGTATCGTGTTGAACCTGTTCGGGGTCGGCGTGCCGTACATTCACGGGAACGGGATTATCGGGATCGGCTTCAGCCTGTTCGTCGTCGTGATCGCCGCGCTGAACCTCGTCCTCGACTTCGACTTCATCGAAAACGGGGCGAAACAGGGCGCGCCGCTCTACATGGAGTGGTACGCGGCGTTTGGGCTGTTGGTGACGCTCGTGTGGCTCTACCTCGAAATCCTGCGACTCCTCTCGAAACTACGCAGCCGCAACTGATCGCCGAAGACTGTGCTCCCCACCGTCATTTCTCCCGTTGGTCGAAATGACGTGGGGCAGTATAGGCTTAAAGGGCTGCCGATACGCTTGATCCCCAAGAACAAAGCAAACGTTCTATTGCTCGGTTCCATTTGACGACAAGCCCCCATCTCGCCTACCATCACCGATACGCAGGGGTGTCGCGCCTCGTAATTCGGCGAGGGCGCGGCTGAGATCATACCCTCCGAACCTGACCCGGCTCATACCGGCGTAGGGAGCGACCAATATGCCTACCGATTCCGCGCGCTCCGATCACACCGAACGCAACGACCGCCACCAAGGGGACAAACGGATGGCTTCAGATGTCCGCGCGGCGCAGACCAACGGCGCAGCGACCGAACAGCAACCGCGTGTCGAAAAGACCTACATGACGACCGAACGCGGGCTCCGTATCCCCGTGAAGCGCGTCTACCTCTCCGGCGGCGAAGCGCCCGTCGACCTGTACGACACGTCGGGACCTGAAAAGATCGACGTGCACGTCGGCGCGCCCGCGTTGCGTCAGCCTTGGATCGTCGGTCGCGGCGATGTCGAGGAGGTCGCCCCGACGAAACGCCCCAACACGGAACTCATCCCCGAAGGGCTGCGACGCGAGAAAGTGCTGCGCGGTAAAGACACCGTCACGCAGATGCGTTACGCCCGTCAGGGCATCGTCACCGAGGAGATGGAGTTTGTCGCGGCGCGCGAGAAGTGCGACCCCGAACACGTTCGCTCTGAGGTGGCGTTGGGTCGGGCGATCATCCCGGCGAACATCAACCACCCCGAAATCGAGCCGATGATCATCGGGCGGAACTTCCTCGTGAAGATCAACGCGAACATCGGGAACTCCGCCGTTTCGTCCACCATCGAGGAAGAAGTGGACAAGATGCGGTGGGCGACGAAGTGGGGCGGCGACACGGTGATGGACTTGTCAACGGGCAAGAACATCCACGAAACGCGCGAGTGGATCATCCGCAACTCACCCGTGCCGATTGGAACGGTGCCGATCTATCAGGCGCTGGAGAAAGTCGGCGGCGTGCCGGAAGAACTGACGCTCGACCTGTACATGGACACGCTGCTCGAACAGGCGGAGCAGGGCGTTGATTACTTCACGATTCACGCGGGCGTGCTGCTGCGATATATCCCGCTGACGGCGGATCGACTGACGGGGATCGTCTCGCGCGGCGGGTCGATCATGGCCAAGTGGTGTCTCGCGCATCATCAAGAGAACTTCCTGTACACCCACTTCCGCGACATCTGCGAACTGATGCGTCGATACGACATCTCGTTCTCGTTGGGCGACGGGCTGCGTCCCGGCTCCATCGCCGACGCGAACGACCGCCCGCAGTTCGCCGAACTCGAAACGCAGGGCGAACTGACGAAGATCGCGTGGGAATACGACATTCAGGTGATGAACGAGGGTCCCGGTCACGTCCCGATGCACCAGATCAAGATAAACGTCGAGAAGCAGATGGAGCTCTGTCAGGAGGCTCCGTTCTATACGTTGGGTCCTCTGACGACGGATGTCGCGCCGGGCTACGACCACATCACGTCCGCCATCGGCGCGGCGATGATCGGGTGGTACGGCACGGCGATGCTCTGCTACGTGACGCCGAAGGAGCATCTCGGACTGCCGAACCGCGACGACGTAAAGCAGGGCGTAATCGCCTACAAGATCGCGGCGCACGCGGCGGACTTGGCGAAGGGGCATCCCGGCGCGGCGGATTGGGACTACGCGCTTTCGAAGGCGCGGTTCGAGTTCCGGTGGGAAGACCAGTTCAACCTGTCGCTTGACCCGGACACGGCGCGCGAGTACCACGACGAGACGCTGCCGTCCGACCACGCGAAGGTGGCGAAGTTCTGCTCGATGTGCGGACCCAAGTTCTGCTCGATGCGGATCACTCAGGACATTCGGGAGTACGCGGCGCAGAAAGGGATCGGGGTGGAGGTCGCGCTCGATCTGGGCATGAAGGAGAAGGCGGACGAGTATCGGTTGGAGAAGGCGGCATCCGCCGACTGAGTGAACGTTTCGCGGGTCTTCGCTCTTGATGAGGAGATCGTCATGAGTACGCATGTGGCGGAAAGTAACGCGACGACGGCTCTCCGTGAGGAGGTTCGCCGGGCGGTTGATCACGTCTCGAACGAAGACCTGCGAGTCGCCCTGTGGATGTTGGAGTACCTTGCGGGCGGCGCGCATCCGGCGAAGCGAGCGTTCCAAGAGGCGGGGGCGGACGATCCGACGGCGGATGAAATCGCGGTGCTGGACGAATATGAACGCCGCCTTGCCGCGGATGAGTGCGAGTGGACATCGCAGGAAGACGTTGAACGGATGTTCCGAGAGAAATCCGCGTGAGGTTTCCGCCTCCGTTAACCATCGTGTGGGATCGTCCGGCGCAACGCGATCTTCGGCGGCTCGACGCGACTACCAGAGAACGTGTGTTCGATGCGATGAGACGGCTCGCTCAAACCGGAGAGGGCGACCTGAAACGTCTCACGGATCGCACGAATCGGTATCGGCTACGCGTCGGCGATTGGCGCGTTATTATCCATTACGAAGGCGGCGACGAGATTCGAGTCGTGCGTGTGGATCATCGCAGTCGAGTCTATCGGTAAAGGATGCCCCGCTTGATTTGGGGATGAAGGAGAGGGCGGACGAGTATCGGTTGGAGAAGGCGGTGTCCGCCGACTGACGGACTATTTCGTTGTCAGGCTTGAAAACAGCCCTCTTGTAGCAACATGAGGGGGCTGCTTTGCGAGTCGAGTCAAACGGCTCCGCGCATCGCCGTCTTATGATCTTCATACTTCCAAATGACGTGTACCGTCTCCGCGTCAACCGTGATCATTTCCGGGTCTTCAGGATCACTTCCCATCAATTCAAGCGTATAACCCTCATGATCCCCGTGCACCAGCAACACAACGGCTTGTTCTCCGATTTTGACATGCGGATATTCTACCAAGTGTCGCCTAATCTCGACGATGTCCAACAATTTAGCGTGCATTGTGGTTCCTTCGCTTGGGCAACTTCACGATGGCGTTTAACAACCGGGGTGCGGGGTCGGCTGGTGCGATTTCCCACGATACGTCGACCGGAACGGCGCGCGCGTCAAATGTCGGCGAACGAACCGGAAACTCGACTCGTGTCCGATATTGCAAGCCCCATTTCGTATCAACTACACGAACGACAGTCGCTGCATGGATCGATTCATACAACCGCTCAAGAACGAGCTCCACATCGTCCAAAGTATAGCCGATTGCAGACCACGCAGCCCATTTTCCAAGATTGGCTGGATGGTCGGGTGAAAGAAGAAACGTAACATTCTCTCTGTCCTCATCCTCATGCGCTCCGACGAATTGAGTGAATGGCACTTGATCCGGCACTCGATTTTGCATCACCTACCTTGTCTGGAAAGAATCCACTGATCGCCCGATCATATCAATGATCTCCGTAGTCCGACATCAAGTTTTGATTCGCGTCCGTCTACGGTATGATCGCGTCACGACCCCCGACCGAAACCACTCAGGGACTGAACGCCATGAGCACCTTCACCTGGCAACGCGCCACCCCACCGACGCGAACCTGAACCCTGACACCCTCCGCGCCCAATGGGACGACCTCAAGGCGAACGGCACGAAGGCGTACGTCGTCGCGCGGGGCGACCGCCTCGTCTTCGAGGGCTATCACGACCACGACTTCCACCAACCCCACTACACCGCGTCGATGGCGAAGGCGTTGGTCGGCGGGCTGTCGCTTGATGCTGGCGATGGACGACTGGCGCTTCTCTGCCTTTGAATCCCGATACTTCCACACCCGGCTGATCAAGACGACGGCTAGCGCGCCGGATGAATGTGGGTGAACACCGCCCTATCCTCCGCTCCGGCGGCTGTGCTACAGTGCTTCGTGTTCGTGACTGACACGATCCCTACAAAGAGGACTACATTTCATGCCGAGCCCCCTCCGATTCCGCGACGACGGCGCGTTCCGCATCGTCCAGTTCACCGATCTCCACTGGTCGAACGGCGAGGACAAAGACGCTCAAACCCGCAACCTGATGGCAGACGTCCTCGACGCGGACACGCCCGACCTCGTCGCGCTGACGGGCGACGTGCTCTCCGGCGGCAACTGCAAAGACCCGTCGGCGTCGTGGAAGCAAGCGGTTGAGGTGATTGAGGAGCGGGGCATCCTTTGGGCGGCGGTCTTCGGCAACCACGACGACGAGG
>JAQBWJ010000074.1 GCA_027625215.1 Candidatus Poribacteria bacterium | reverse complement strand
TTGACCCAACTTGCCGTACAGTTTCGTCCCCATGTCGATATGTTCGATGCGGCGGCTGTAAAAATAGTCGCCGATGCCGGACCAAGTACGAAACATATCGCGCCCTTCCTGGAAGAAGGGGCGAGACTCGTCCACACGTCGCTCGCCGCGCGTGAAGTCGATCCCGGCGACTTCGTTCTCGACGTTGCGGAAGTCGGGGTTGAAGGTCAACAGCCCCGTCAACTGCGGGGTGGGTCGGTAGCGCACATCGCCGCCGCCTCGCGCGGTCCCTTCCCACTCGTTCTCGCGTTCCGCCGCGCCCGCCGCGAAGAACGGCAACACGAGCACCTCTCGGGTGAAGTTGCCTTCAGGCAGTTGCACGCCCTCCCAGTCGGCGGAGAACTTTTCAGCCCAGAGATTCGTGATGTTCGAGTACCACGACTCGTAATCGAGCCGCGCGTGGTTGCGCGTCACGTTGAACGCAAGCGACGCGGGCTCGTCCTTGTTCGGATAGGGGATGATCGCCCAGGGGATCGCCATTTCGACGGTGTACCCGTCTTCCACAACCTTCGCGGCGCCCGTCCAGTCGCCTTTCCACTCCGTTTTGCCGGAACGTCCGCCCGCGATCCGTGACCCCTGCGTGCCGCCCGCCGTCACGGAAAACCGCGACACGTCGTTCCAGTTGTGGGTGTGATAGGCGTCGATGCGGAACGTGATGTGGTCGTCGCCGCCGAATTCGGAGTCGCGCTTCGTCGCCGCCATGACGAGCGAAGAGGGCGCGGGATCGACCGCGTGCGCCGCGAAGTAGATGGCGATCTCGTCGTACCCCAAGTAGATCGTCGTCTGATGGGGGACGGGTTGGAGGTTCTTTTGATCGGTGAAGGTGTTGTCGCTCGCCGATTCCGCCCACGCCGCGTCAGACAGGTCGCCGTCGATGACGGGGGAGCGCTCAGTCGCTTGGCGGGCAGCACGCGGCTCTGATAAAGGCTCGATGCGTCCGCCGCGAGCGCGTTCGACACCAAAGCCGACGCGCACACGATGATTCCGGCGAGTTGTACCCAATACGGCAAATTGCGTGTCATGTTCGTCATGGTTTCCTTTTGATGAAGCCCTGTAATGATCATCTTCCGCAACTGCCGTTCGTCACGTTCCGGCAACCTGTTCGTCGCTTGTTGTTATGGGTGGGACAAATCGGACGCCATGTACCCCCCTTTGTTCGGATGCACCCCGAAGGATCGGGAGAGAAAAGGCGTCACCACTATAGACCCACTTGACGACGAAAAGGTGTTCACAAAAAACCACCGTCGGCAGAAACACCGATGCAGTTACATGGATGTTACGAGGTCGGTTTCTCGCTCGTTTCGTTCATCGGCACGGAACATGCTGGGTCAGGTCGTAGGGATCGCGTCGAACTAGAGGAGGTTCCGTCCATGAAATGCGCCGTTTTCCCGAAGTTTTTCCGCGAGATGTCCGCGTCGGAAGCGGGCGCGATGCTGCGCGACATCGGCTTTGACGGGGTGGACGTGATGGTGCGCGACGGCTATTGGGTCACAGCCGCCACGCTCGAAACAACGCTACCCGAATACGTGCGCGTCATGCACGATTTCGGGCTATCGACCACGACCGCCTCCACCGACTACCTCGACCCGACCGATCCAAAATTGGAACGCGCCGTCGCGTGCATGGCGGAAAACGGCATCCGCCAGTTCCGCCTGAAATACATGGACTACGAAGGCGCAGGGACCTTCCACAAGGTCTTTGATCGCGGCAGGCGGACGTTGGAGCAGTTCGAGGCGTTGGGCTCGCAGTACGGCATTCAAGCGATCATCCAAACGCACGGCGGCGCGATCCATTCAAGCGCGGCGGCGACCTACTTTCTCGTCAATGGGTTCGACCCCCGTTACGTCGGCGTGCACCACGATCCGGCGAACATGATCTGCCAAGAGGGTCACGAAGATTGGGAAAAGGGCTTCGACATGCTCGGCGACTACCTCGCCTTGGTCGGCGTGAAGAACGCGGGCGTGTACGCCTATCCCGACGGCGACGACTACGGCGCGAGATGGCATCGTCAGTGGGCGACGCTGGAGCAGGGCGTCGTCGATTGGCGCGACATTGTCCGCCTGTTGGATGAACGCCGCTACGCCGGACTCTACTGCATGCACAACTTCTACGAGCGCGGCACGGATGGACTGATCGCCCAAACGCGCCGCGATCTTGCGTACTTCCGATCCCTGTTCGACTGAGGAACTCGATTCCTCGCGCCGCGTCGCTTGAGTTGTGATGACCGCCCCCTATTGCGTAAGATCGCCGTCGTCACCTCCCCCCTATCCGCGGCGCAACATCCATCGGGAGAGATCGGCGACATGTACCGCAAACTCGACACGGCAACGCTCAAAAACGGCGCGGCGATGGAGATCGGCGTCATCCTCGCGCCCGACCCCGACTACAACGACCAAATCCGCCCCTTCCTCTCCCACAAGGGCGACCCCTATTCCCACCACCTCGACCTCTGCGTTGCGGGCGAGATGGACGACCTCGAAACCTATTTCTACGTCGGCATCACGGACGGCGAGATCATCACGAACATCATGACCGTCGAACATGACGGCTGTGGCATTCTCGGACACGTTTACACCAAGCCGGAGAGTCGGCGGCTCGGCGCGTGCGGCGCGGTGATGCCGTTGCAGATGGAGGACTTTCGGCGACGCGGCGGGAAGGCGCTCTATCTCGGCACCGGCTTCGATTCCGCGCCTTACCACATCTATAAACGCAACGGCTTCCTGAGCGTCCTGCCGCGCGTCGGGATGATGTCCTATTTCGCCTCCGACGACTTCGCCGAAACGCAGTTCGCGCCGCGACCCGCTTCCGCCCGCGCGATGCGGTGGGGCGATTGGGGTCCTTTGACGACGGCGACGGGCATCGTTCACGGCGATTGGCTGCGCTCGGTCGCGTTGCGGATGTTCGGCCCGACGAACTTCGAGGGCGGCTTCATCAGCCTGAAGCGTCGGTTGGACAACAACGACGGCATCGACGCCCGCATCCTCGTTGCGGACGACGGCGCGCGGGTGGGGTTTGCGACGCTCGTTCCCGATCCGATTTGGCAACCCGTTCACATCTTGGACGTATTCTGCCACCCGAACTTTTGGGACCAGTCCGCCAAACTGATCGACGCGCTCCATCCCGGCGACAAGCGTCTCCGCATCCACGCGGACGCGGACTCCCGCGCCAAGATCGCCGCGATGACCGCCGCCGGGTTCCGCGAAGTCGCCCGACTGCCGAAGTCCGTACGACGACGACTCAACCCGGACTGGCAGCGGGGCGAAGACACGATGTTCGACGACACCGCCTACCGCACGGACGACCTCGATCTGGTCATCTTAGAACGATGACGGACACGATGACGGAGATGAGTCGGTGGATCGTCCCGCTCGACTCGCTCGAAGTGGGCGCGGCGGATATCGGGGTGAAAGCGGCGAATCTCGGCAGCCTGATCCGCGCGGGGTTTCCCGTACCGACGGGCTTTTGCGTCACGACGGACGCCTACGACGCCTTCATGCGTCAGGCGTGGCTTGCCGTCGACGCGCACTCATCCCCCGACTTGGAAACGGTGCGCGCGCTGTTCGCCAAACCACTGCCGTTTGAGGTCGCGTCCGCCATCACGGACGCCTTCGCCCGACTCGGCGAACACGTCGCCGTGCGCTCCTCCGCCACCTCCGAAGACCTGCCGGAAGCGAGTTTCGCCGGGCAACTCGACTCATTCCTGAACATCTCCGACAACGACGCGCTGCTCGATGCGGTGAAACACTGTTGGGCGAGCGCGTGGTCGGAACGCGCCGTCGCCTACCGCGAGCGCATGGGCGTCGCGGACGCCGCCGTGCATGTCGGGGTGATCGTTCAGCCGATGCTCGACGCGAGCGCGGCGGGCGTCCTGTTCACCGTGAACCCGCTAACGGGCGACGAGGACGAAATGATCGTGAACGCGGCGTTCGGGTTGGGGGAAAGCGTCGTCGCGGGACGTGTCGTGCCCGATACGGTGCGGCTTGATAAAGAGACGCTCGCGGTAAGGCGAACTGACCTCTCCGAGAAAACCGTCAAGACGGTGACGCGCGAGGGCGGCGTCCGCGACGTGCCCATCGCCGCCGAACACCGACGCGACCCCTCCATCACCCCGCAACAGGCGACCGAACTCGCGCGCATCGGGCGCAACATCGAACAGTATTTCGGCTCGCCGCAGGACATCGAATGGGCGATAGCGGGCGACGACATCCACATCCTCCAATCGCGCCCCGTGACCGTCTCCGCGAGCGCGCCTCCGGACGGCGACGACTGGTTCGCCGACGGCATCCACCCACAAACCTCTTACGATCTCTGGACGCGCGGCAATCTCGGCGAAATCTGGCAGAACGCGGTGACACCGCTGACGTGGTCGGGCATCTCGACGACGGTGAACGCGGGGCTCGCCGTCATCTTCGAGGACTCACCCGAAGCGGCTCAGGCGACGTGGGCGCAACGGTTTTACGGACACGTCTACTTCAACGAGGGGATGCTGAGGCGGCTGTTCGAGACGGAATACGGGTTGGTCGGCTCGTGGGTGGAAGCGGGTTTCGGCGATGCGTTGGGGCAACGCGGCGGCGACCAAAGGATTAAATGGGGGACTCTGCTGCGGCGGTTTCCGAAACTGCTCTCGACACAACGCAAACGGCGTCAACTCGCCGTTGAGTTTGAAGCGACCTTCCCGCAGATCGACCGTTGGGTCGCCGAGTTCAACGCCCGCGACCTATCCGCCTTGTCGGACCAAGCCTTGTGGCGCGAGGCGCGCGACGTGTGGAAGCCGCGCGCCCTCGACACGGCGGTCACGCATATGGTGATGAGCTCGGAGGCGGTCGGAGCCTACGCGATCCTCGACCTGCTGACGCGGCGGTGGCTGAAGCGCGACGACCTCGCCCACGAGTTGATCGCGGGGCTGGACGGGGTGCTCGTCGCGGAGATCGGCGAACGGTTGCGCCGAATGGCGCGGGCGATCCGCGCGGCGAAGTTGGAGCACCTCATCCTATACCGCCAGCCCGCCGACGCGGTCGAAACGCTGCGACAGACGCGCTCCGCCGAGTCGTTCCTTCAACAGTTCGACGAGTTTCTGGAGCGTCACGGACACCGCTGCCCCAACGAGGGCGAATGGCTTCACCCGCGCTGGCGAGACGCGCCGGAACAGGTGTTGATTCTTGTCGGGCAGTACCTCCGAGATGACGCCCATCCCGTCGACCCCGACACGAGCCGCCAACGACGCGACGCCGCCGAATCGTTGGCGATGAGCCGACTCGGAGGCTTCCGACGCGCCGTTTTCCGCCGAGTCCTCGACCACGCGCGACAATCTGCGCGGCTGCGCGACAACGGACGACACGTCGCCATCAAAGTCGGCTACCCGACAAGACCGATCTGCATGGAACTCGCGCAGAGGTGGGCGGACCGTCGATGGATCGACCTGCCCGACGACTTCCACTTCCTCGTCGTGACGGAGATCGACCGCATCATCGAATCCGGCAGCCCCGACGCCGCGCGGATCGACACGCGCCCGCTGATCGAGGCGCGCCGCAAGGCGTACGAACACTGGCTCAACATAACGCCGCCGCCTGTGGTGGACAAGGACGGCGAGCCCGTCTCTCAGCGCGAATCGCCCATATCGGGGAACGTGCTGACGGGCATCGCCGCGAGCGGTGGCAAGGTCGTCGGCACGGCGCGTGTGTTGCGCCATCCGTCGGACGGGAAGCGGCTCGGCAGGGGCGATATCGCCGTCGTCCGCGCGACCGATTCGGGGTGGACGCCGCTGTTCCCGCTGATCGGCGGGTTGGTGACGGAGCTCGGCGGACAGTTATCCCATGCGGTGATCGTCGCGCGCGAGTACGGGATTCCCGCCGTCGTCGGCGTGTCGGGGGCGACGACGCGCATCCGCGACGGGCAACGTATCGAGGTGGACGGCTCGAACGGGTGCGTCGCGCTTGATCCTCCCGCATAGCGGACACTCCCCCTCTTTTCTTATTTGTTGAATCGACTTCAACCTCGTATACTCGCCTTCATCACCACGCATCCAACGTAGGGAGGTTTCGATGCGCCGATTGATGATTGTTTTGGCAGTGTTCGCGTTGTTCGCCGCGTGCGGATCGGATACGGAAGACACGCCCGGCATGACGAACGAAGACGGCAACGGCGAACTCACCGATCCCACCGGCGAAAAGCTCGGCGGCGATCAGGACGGCGTGACGCAGGAAGACCCCAATCAACCTGTGGACAACGGCGACGATCCGGGCGACGAAGACCCGAATCAGGGAGAAGACCCGCTCCGTCGCAGCGAATGGGTGAACGTCGATCACGGCGGGCGTTCGGTGGCGACGTACGTGTCCTACCCGGCGGGCGGCGATCCGACGCTCGCCATCGTGCTGATCCACGAGAACGTCGGCATGGCGGACTGGCTGCGCGATTTCGGCGATGAGATCGCCGACGCGGGGTACATCGCCCTGTCGGTTGACCTGCTGTCGGGGATGGCTCCCGGCGGTGGCGGCACGGCGAACTTCCCGAACCAAGACGCCGCGCGTCAAGCGCTAGGCAGGCTTCCGCCGAACCAAGTCACCGCCGACCTCACCGCCGTCGCCGACTTCGCCGCGCCGCTCCCGACCTCAAACGGGATGGTCGCCGTCGCGGGCTTCTGCTGGGGCGGCGCGCAGTCGTTCCGCTTTGCGACGAACTACCCGAAACTCGCCGTCGCGTGCGTCTTCTACGGCGATCCCCCGAACGCGGCGGACATCGGGCGGATCAACGCGCCCGTCTACGGCTTCTACGGCGGCACGGACGGACGGATCAACGCGACCATCCCGCAGACCGAGCAGTTGATGGGCAACGCGGGCAAGTTCTACGAGGCGGTTATCTACGACGGCGCGGGACACGCCTTCATGCGGCGCGCCACCGAGACCGCCAATCCCGCCGACCCGAACGTGCTCGCGCGCGCCGCGTCGTGGCAGCGGCTGCGAACGATCTTGGCGGATCACAATTGATTTCGCGGCGTGACTCGTCGTTGCGGCGAGTGGTCAAAAAGGGGCGATCAGTCGGTCGCCCCCCAAACGGGATCGAGGGAACTACCCCCGTCAACAGAGGGCTGTCCGGTTTTCAGTGCTCGATGTGTTGAGCGCTACTTCATCTCCAAGTCACCCCATGTCATTCCGAACGAATGTGAGGAATCTCTCCGAAAATACTGGCTCAAACAACGCTCATTCGGAGAGATTTCTCCCGTTGGTCGAAATGACAGAGGGCGAGTATGACGTCGGATTGCGAAAACCGAACAGCCCTCCCGTCAACAAGTTCGCTCTTGACGCCGTATCCAAAGAAAGAGATGATTTTCACAATCGCACCGCTGTAGCCGCATTGACGCTCCTCAATGAAACGCCGCGAGGCTTTGACCGAAACCGATGTCGGAAACTCAACTGACCCGCGCCGATGCCAACCCGTCGCCGGATGCGTCCGCCGAAACGACGCCAACCGACGCCTCGACGGAGCAGCGCGCCGCGCCCGTCGACCTGACCGACCCTTCGCTCTACATTAACCGCGAACTCAGTTGGCTGGAGTTCAACGCCCGCGTGCTCGGCGAAGCGCAGGACGCCGAGAAGCCTCTGTTGGAGCGGTTGAAGTTTCTCGGCATCGTCGCGATGAACTTGGACGAGTTTTTCATGGTGCGCGTCGCGGGCGTGAAACGACAGATACGCTCCGGCACCGTGCAGACGGGTCCCGACGGGTTGACTCCGGTGGAACTGTTCAAACAGATGGCGGCGAAGTGCCACAAACAGATTGCCGATCAGTACAACTGCCTCCTGAACGACGTGCTGCCCGCGTTGGAAGAAAAAGGCGTCTTCATCCACTCCGTCAAACAGTTGGGGCGCGACGAGTACCAGTGGGTCGATGACTACTTCCACCGATGCGTTTTCCCCGTCTTGACGCCGCTCGCCATCGACTCCGGGCATCCCTTCCCCGCGCTCCGCAGCATGAGTTTGAACCTCGCCGTCGTCCTGCGAAACCCGCAGACCCCGTTCCGCGAGGACTACTTCGCCGTCGTGCAGGTCCCGCAGGGGTTGGATCGGTTCGTGCGGCTG
>JAQBWJ010000073.1 GCA_027625215.1 Candidatus Poribacteria bacterium | reverse complement strand
GGTCGCGGCAAACGTATGGCTCGGCGAACCGTTGGACAAATCGGAATTGCTGACGATGGCGGTCGAGATGGACGGTCATCCCGACAACGTCGCGGCGTCGTTGTTGGGCGGGCTTCAGGTCGCTTGCCTGACGGACAACGGGGCGATCAACTTGGCGATCCCTTGCAGCGACGATTTCCAGATCGTATTTGCCGTCCCGACCTCCCAAGTGGCGACGAAAACGGCGCGGAGCGTCTTGCCAAAACAGGTGTCGTTGGATGACGCGGCGTTTAATGTCGGGCGCGTCGCTCTTTTAGTTGCGGCGTTTGCGACGTTGGACTATGCTAGTCTCCATGCGGGAATGGAGGATCGGCTTCATCAGCGACATCGGGAAGTCTTCGTGCCTCAGATGCGCGCCGTGTTTCAGGCGGCGCGGGACGCGGGAGCGTGGAGCGTCGCGTTGAGCGGGTCGGGTCCAACGATTGCGGCGTTTTGCACCGGGCGCGCCGAAGCGGTCGGAGATGCGATGAAACGCGCGTTTGCGGATGTCGGCGTCGATGCGACCGTGCATCCAACGACCATCGACTTTCGCGGCGTGACCGTCGTAATCCCTGATTGATCCTCCGTCCTCATTCCGTCTTGTCAACCGTGTGTCCTTCCGACAATCCAACATAAGCGGATTGACGACAGGGGAAACGTCCGTCGTGTGGGAGCGTTGAATGCCCTCATCCTGGTACTCGCAGGACATCCTGTATCTTGTTCGCGTCCTGAAAACCGACCTCAAAACGGGACTCACCACCAAAGAGGCGATGTCCCGTCTTCATCAATCCGATAACCGCGACCTCACGCTGTACCGCGAGAAGCCGTTTTCGTTCATTCTATGGGACGTTGCGAAAAATCCAAAGACGCTGCCGATGCTCGTCGTCGCGCTCGCGGCGTTCGCGTACGGATTCGTCGACTCGGCGTCCGCGTTTTGGGTCGCCGCGAGCGTGTTCGGGATCATCGTCGCGGAAACGTTGCTGCGCGTCGGGCAGCGATACCTGATCGGCGAGCAGTTGCGCGTCATCGAACGCAGCACGAGACGCAAAGCGCGCGTCCTCCGCAACGGCGAAACGATTGAGATCGACCCGCAGGACTTGGTGATCGGCGACGTGCTTCGACTCCGCGCGGGCGACTATATCGCGGCGGACGCGCGCATCTACGTCGCCAACCGCCTCCAGATCAACGAAATGCCGTTGACGGGCATCAGCGACCTCATCCAAAAAATCGACGCGCCGCTCGAAGGGCAACTGTCGCCCCAAGAACACACGAACATGGTGTTCGCGGGCACATTCGTTCACTCCGGCTCCGGCAACGCGATTGTCGTTTCGACGGGACAGGAGCGGGAGCTCGTCAAACTGTACTCGCGTCAGTTCCTTGAACTGCCGATGTGCGAAGCGCACGACCATCTCGCGCGGGTGAACCCGAAGATCGCCGGGATCGCGGCGGGGATCGGCGTCGTGATCGGTGGGGCGCTCGTCGCTCTTGGGGCGGCGGAAACGGACGCGATCCTTCAAGGCGTGGGGATGGCGACGGCGGTCTTTGCCGCGCTGTTCCCGACGTTCTCTGAACTCTCGACCGCCATCATCTTCGCTCAAAGTCTGAGGCAACTCGAGGCGATGGGCGCCATCGTCCAAGAGCCGGAAGCCCTCGAAAAATTGAGCCTCACGACGACGTTGTGCTTCGATCCGCAAGGGGTCATCACCGAAGACCGGATGCGGCTCAACAAGGTGTTTGTCGACGCGCAGATGTTTACGGAGGACGAGATTCTCGCGTTCTTCGAGGACGACTCCGAACCCACCGAGGCGCGCGACGGCATCCTCAACCACGATGACGAAGACCGCGTTGCGCGCCGCGCCGCCGAGCCCGCTGAGGAAGCCCCGCCCGATCTGTTCCTGATGTTCCTCTCCGCCGCGATGTCCGTCCAACACACGGAGCCGGGCGACGACGGGTGGGAGGCGGTCGAGTCGCTCGCCAAACGCGCGTTGATCGACATGGCGGACAGCATCGGCGTCGATTGGCGGGCGTACGAGACGCATCTCAACAAACTGGCGGACTTCCCGTACGACGCCTCGCGTCAACGCCAGAGCGTGTTGTTTCAGTCCGACACCGATATCGGCAACCTGTTCGTCATCGGCTCTGCGGAGACGGTGCTGAACCGCTGCCGGATGCATCGCCTCGATGGTCGAGAAGACGTGCTGCAACAACGCCACAAAGACCGCATCCTCGCCGTCCACGACCGTCTCGCGTTGGACTCGACGCAGGTGCTCGCCATTGCGTACCGAAAGATCAACGGCGACCTGAAAGACCCGGCGTCGAGCGTAGAGAAGGCGGAGCGGGAGCTCGTCTTTCTCGGTATGGTCGGGTTCGACCAGCATGTGCGCTCCGACATCAAAGAGACGCTCGATCACTGTTCGCGGGCGGGACTGCGGCTGATCTTGATGGCGGACAACGAAATGTCCGTCACCTTCCGCATGGCGCGCGACGCGGGACTATTGACGCATCGCTCGCAGATCATGTCGGACGACCAACTGCACCGCATGAACGACGGCGACTTCATGCCGCACATCGACCGCGTGTCCGTCTACTCGCGGCTGCGCGGGGAGCAGAAGGCGCGCGTCGTGCAGATGTTGAAGCGCAAGGGGAGTCGCGTCGCGTTCGTCGGGCGGCAGTTGTACGATATCGCCTCGCTGCGCGGCGCGGACGTCGGCATCTCGCCGAACCAATGGAGCATCGATGCGGCGGCGCATGAGGCGGGCATCTTGGTGGACGATGTCAGCCTTGAAAACCTGTTCGGCATCCTGAAGTTTGCGAAGGACGCGGGACGGGCGATGCGGTGGATGGTGCATTGGGTGCTCGCAACGCATATCGGCATGGCGACCTTGATGGCGCTCGGCGCGTTGGTGGGGATGGCGGGGTTCGCCCCCGCCGCGCCGCTGGAACTGCCTCAGTTGTTGTTCCTCGAACTGTTGGTCGCCGCGATTCCGCTGACATTCGCCGCGAAGTCGATGGCGCTTGTGCCAACGCGCCGCTGGCTGGTCGCCAACCGGAACATCAGCACGGAAATCAGGTGGAAGCAGGTCATCCGGCATGGGGTGTTGCTTGGCGCGATGGCGTTGGCAACGAGCGCGTTTTTGTATCAATATCTGACCGACAAGCCGTCCGTCGCGTTGATCGCGCAGTACGCGGCGTTGGTGACATTTGCGGGATCGTCGTTTGTATTCCTGGTGAAGGGCTTGGTGGGAACGGACTCCTCGCCTTGGCGGTTTGTCGCAACGAACGGTTGGTTGGTCGGCGGGATGGTCGTCTCGTTGGGCGTTGCCGCCGCGTGGATCGTGTCGCCTCTGGCGGGCGCGCTTGGAGGGATGGAATCGGCGGGATGGGTGTCGTTGTCGTTTTCGGTGGAATGGTTGGTGGTCGTCGCGTTGATGGTCGCGGCGTGGTTTATCCCTGTCTCGGAATAACCGTTTGAGGAGGGAGGACGATGTATCACCAAACAATTGGGAGGTTTGTCGCGGTTTGCCTCGTCGTTGCTTGCGCCAGCGCGACGCATGGGCAGATTGCCTACGTGGACGGCGTTCGATCCGGTCCGGAACTGGTCGTCGTTCAACCGGACGGAACTCATGAGCGACGGTTTTTGATAGACGCCGACACCGGGTTTCTCATGCCCCATCCGGCGTGGTCACCGAGCGGAAAAGAAATTGCCCTTGACCTCGGCGGTTTCGATGCGGATATCTTCTCGGTTGAAATTGACGGAGGCGACACGCGCAACCTGACCGGACATCCGGCAGCGAATTGGTACCCGAGTTGGTCGCCGGACGGTTCTCGGATCGCGTTCGCGTCGAATCGTGATGGCGATTGGATGATCTACGTCATGAACGCTGACGGCAAGCGGCTCCGTCGGGTCTCGGACGGGATGCGTCCGGCGTGGTCGCCGGTGGGAAACAGGATCGCTTATTCGTACGGCCGGAACGTTAACCGCACATCGAAGGGGTTGGCTCTTCTGGATGTGACTACTGGCAAGTCAAATAAGATCGTTCCGTCTCTCGACGGGTATGACATCTACGCAAGTTGGTCGGCGGACGGGGAGCGGCTTGCGTTCACTGTTTTCGATGTGATTGAGCGGTTTCCACTTCACTATTACGTGGTCGATGCGAACGGTCGGGATCGACGGCGGATTATGGAAGGGGTCATCTCCGCGCGTACGAACGACGCGTGGCACGCGCCAAAATGGTCGCCCGACGGCGCGGCGTTCGTGATCACGGCTGGCACAAACCGCGACTTCAACACGAACGTCTTTGTGATGAACGAACACGGCGATATCCTCCATCAACTGACGGACAACGACAACGGCAAGAGCTCGCCGGACTGGTATGATCCCGCTCGACAGAAACGGACGCGTCGGTGGGCTATCGGGCAATCGGCGACATGGGGATGGCTCAAACGGATTTCGACTCGAATCGCCACGGCAAACTGACACTCCGCGATGAGGGAGGTGAACGACATGAAACAGGTGAACGTCGGATTGATCGGCTCGCAGTTTATCTCCGAAATTCATATTGAATCGCTAAAGCGGGTCCCTGCGGCGAACGTGATGGCAGTCACGTCGCGGAGAGAGGCGAACGTCAACGCCTTCGCCCAAAAGCACCACATCCCGCACGCCTTTACGGACTACCGCAAGATGTTCGAGATGGACGAGCTCGACCTGATCGTGCTCGGTCTGCCGAACGACCTCCACATGGACGCCACGGTCGCCGCCGCCGAAGCGGGCAAGCACGTTGTCTGCGAAAAGCCGCTCTGCATGAACCTGAAGCAGGCGGACGCGATGATCGACGCCTGCAAGAAGGCGGGCGTCAAACTGATGTACGCGGAGGAGCTCTGCTTCACCCCGAAGTACGTGCGGCTTAAACGGCTCATCGATGAGGGGGCGGTCGGCGACGTGTTCCAGATCAAGCAGTGCGAAAAACACGACGGACCCCACTCGCCCTGGTTTTGGGACGTGGAACGCTCCGGCGGCGGCGTCACGCTCGATATGGGCTGTCACGCCTTTCAGTTCTTCCGCTGGTTGCTGAACAACGTCGCGGTCGAAAGCGTTTACGCCGAGATGGGCACCTACGTCCACAAAGACAAGACGAAGGGCGACGACAACGCCGTCATCATCGTGAACTTTGCGAACGGCGCGACCTGCATCGCCGAAGAGAGTTGGGCGAAGCCCGGCGGCATGGACGACACCGCCGAAGTGTACGGCTCAAAGGGCGTCGCCTATGCCGACCTGCTGCACGGCAACTCGATTCGCACATACAGCGCGGACGGGTACGGCTACGCGGTCGAAAAGGCGGGATCTACAAAGGGGTGGTCGTTCACCATCTACGAAGAGGCGTGGAACTACGGCTTCCCGCAGGAGTTCGAGCACTTCGTCGATTGCGTCGCCCACGACAAACAGCCGCTCGTCACGGGTGAAGACGGGCGCGAGGTGATGAAAATCGTCTTCGCCGCCTACGAATCGGCGGGGACTGGGAAGAAGATCACGTTCCCCTACACGACGGACGCGGAACGCCCCATCGACCTCTGGCGACCAAATCGATAAACGCGCCGATAGGTGACAAGGAGACGCATCCCATGCCGCGACTTCTGACGAACGCCGAAATCGAACAGTACGAACGCGACGGCTTTCTCGCGTTTGAGGGGTTGCTGTCCCACTCGGACGTGGACGCGCTGATCGCCCGCATTGAGAAGTTGGTGGAGACGCCGCACGACCGCATCCGAATGCAGGTGGAACCGAGCGTCGCGCGGGGAGAGGCGAAGGCGCGGTCGAAACTGGAATCGTTCCGCAAGATCGAGGGGCTTGTCGAACACGACGACCTATTCGGCGCGATGGGGCGTCATCCGCAACTGCTGCCGCGTTTCCAAGACCTGCTCGGCGACGACATCCGCCTGTTCCGCGACGCGCTCATGATGAAGCCACCGGAGATCGGCTCCGAGAAGCCCTACCACCAAGATTCCGCCTACTGGCTGATTCAACCGATGACGCTCTGTTCCGCGTGGATCGCGCTGGACGACGCGACGGTCGAGAACGGCTGTATGAGGGTCATCGCGGGAAGTCACCATCAAGGTGTTGTCGAACACCAGCGCATCCGCGACTTTCAGGTGGATGAAGCGACGCTCGACATGAGCAAAGAGGTCGTCGTCCCGCTGAAGAAGGGTGGCGTCCTATTTTTCCACAGCCTCGCGCTCCACGCGACGCAAGACAACCACTCCGACACATCGCGGCGGGCGATGATTTTGAGTTGCATGGGGTCGCACCACGAATGGTCGGGTCCGCCGGAGCGGGAGCCGAACTGGTTGACGCTCACCGATTGAGCGTACGGTTCGGGATTTCAACGCGCTGGCGTCACGCGATGACGATCCGCATTGGTAAATAAGGAGATCGAACCATGTCCGTACGATTGGAACTTGGCGCGGGCGCGACGATCCTGAACGCGAACGTCGGCGACGCGGTGAATCGCCAACTGGACGCTCAACTCGCGGGTATCCGCGACCTGTTCGCCGCCGAGACACGCGCGCCGTACCGCAAACTCGTCGGCTATCTCCGCGCGTGGACGCGCAGTCATGAGCAAAAGAAGGACATCAACCAAGTCCTCAAACTGGCGAAGAAAGCGCGCGGTGAGTTCGACGTGCTCGTCACCATCGGGATCGGCGGCTCCGACCTGTCCGCGCGCGTCTACCATGATGTGCTGAACCATTCGTTCCATAACGAGCTCACGAAGGAAGCGCGTGGCGGCGCGCCGGAAGTCTATTTCACCGGCGACACGTTCGACCCGCGACGGCTCCGCGACCTGCTCGACATGCTGGAACAGCGCCGATTGCTCGGCAAGACGCTGTTCAACGTCATCAGCAAATCGGGGCGCACGGGCGAGACCATCGCCTCAATGATGATCATCCGCGACCGCATCCAAACGAGCCTGAAATCATCCAACGCGGAGGCGTGGCGCAAGCAGGTCGTCGCCACGAGCGGGCTGAACGACCAAAGCGCGTTGTTCACGATGCACCAGAAGGGTAAGTTCTACGGCAACACGGTGCTATCCGTGCCGGATGGCGTCGGTGGACGTTACTCCGCGTTCAGCCCGGTCGGACTGTTCTTCGTGGCGATGACGGCGGGCGTCGGTGAAACGCCCGAATCGCGGATTGCGGATGCGATCAGCGGCATCGAGTCCGCGCACGAAACGTTTTTCGACGGTGACAACGACCTGTACGCGCTCGCCCGATGGCTGCATCTCGCCGAAAATTGGGGCGGCAAGAACACACTCCTGTTCTACAACTACGCGGACAACAAACCGCTCGGCGATTGGGTCGTCCAACTGTACGAGGAGTCGATCCAAGAGCGCGGACAGGGGTTGAACCTGATCTCCGCCTGCGGACCGACGGGCAACCATTCGATTCTAAACGGCGTGGTCGGCGGCGCGCGCGATAAAGTCGCGTTGTTCCTCAAGTGGGACGATCTCGGCGACGACCTGGTGATTCCCACCAAGACAGGGATCGGCGGCGAATTGAGCGTCTTCGAGGGCAAACGGATGGGGCAGATTCAAACCGCGTCCTATCAAGGCACGGCGGAAGACCTCTCCGCAAACGGTGTTCCGAACGCGACGCTGTTCATCGACAAGCGCGACACGAAAAACCTGTGCTACCTGATGCGCTTCCTGATGGACACGGTTGCCGTGAAGGGTCGATTGCAGGGGCTTCATCTGAACGACGCGGGCGAGATCGACTTCGAGAACGAGTTGACGTACTTGCAGTTCGGCGTGGAAGGCTACAAGGAGCGGACGCGGCGAATCGCCGGGACGATGTAACAGGGGGCAACTACGCGGACTGCCGCTTCGATCTCGGCTGCTCGTCCGTCTCAAGCATCAGCCGGAGCCGCTTCAACACGTCCGCCTCGATTTGACGGACGCGCTCTCGGGTGACGTCGAACTCGGCGCCGATTTCGCGCAAGGTGTGTTCCTCGTTGCCGTCGAGCCCATAGCGCATCAGCATCATGCGTCGTTCCTTGTCGGGGAGCATCGTCATCATCCGCTGAATGATCTCGTTGCGAATGATCTCCTCGTTGGGATCGTTCTCGTCGTCGTCTTC
>JAQBWJ010000072.1 GCA_027625215.1 Candidatus Poribacteria bacterium | reverse complement strand
CTCTGGCACTCGTCGGAAAGCGCGCTCCAGCCGGAGAACCTATGGACGTTCAACGACTACATGAACTTCATCATTCAACTGGTTCTTGCGTTTGGGATCGCATTTGAACTACCGTTAGTGATGGCGTTCCTCGTCCGACTCGGCATCGTGCGGACGCAGATGTATCGACAGAACCGTCGGTACGCCTTCTTTTTCCTGATCGTCGCATCGGCGATTCTGACCCCCGGCGATGTCGTTCCAATGCTGATGATGGCGGTCCCGTTGATCCTTTTGTACGAGTTCGGCATCGTTCTCTCCGGTTTGTCGAAAAGACGCATTCCCGCGATTGTGGAAGATACGGTAGATGACACAGACCTCGAATCTGCGTGAGTCTCTAACGGAACTGCATGTTCTCCAGACAATTGACGAGGAGATCAATCGTCTGACGGAGGCGCGGCGCGAACTGGTGCGTCGGGCAAAGGCGGCGGACTTGGAACTCAAGAAGCATCAAGCGACACTGGACGCGAAGAAAAAGGCGCACACTGACGCGCAGGTAGCGCATCGGACGAAAAGCGTTCAACTCACCGCAGACCAAGAAAAGTTGAAAACGCACGAAGACCGCCTCAGTAAAGCGTCCGACGCAAGCGAGTATACGGCGCTTCAAAAACAGATCGAAACGTCCACGCGCTTGATCGGCGAGGCGGAGGAAGCCGCTATCGAACTGATGCTCGCCATCGACGAGACGAAAGAAGCGCTCGACGCGGTAACGGTAACGTTTCAGGCGTTCGAGAACGACTATAAGGCGATTCGACGCGATCTCGCCGACCAAGCGAAAGAGATCGACGGGGAGTTGAAGCAATGCAACGCCGCCCGCAACGCCCAAGCGAAAATCGTCAATGCGGAATGGACGAAGAACTACGATCAGTGGCGCGAACGGCGACAGATCACGCTCGTTTCGATGGTGCAAACGCACGTCGCGCGGGAGCGTTCAGGCAAAGTCATCACATTCAACTGCGGCGAATGCCACATGACGATCCCCACTCAGATGATGGCGGAGGCGCGCGAATTCGCCAAGACGCACCGCTGCCCTTCCTGTCATCGCGTGCTGTTGGCGACCGATGTGGACGCCGAGTCCGATGAGTGAGTCCGCGTACGTCATCCGCACGGATGGCGCGTCGAGAGGCAACCCGGGTCCCGCCGGGATCGCCTACTTGATTGAGGACGCGGACGGGCAGGTCGTGCGATCCCATTCGGAATACATCGGCGAAACGACCAGCAACGTCGCCGAGTACCGAGCGTTGATCGCGGCGATGACAGCGGCGATGGAACTGGGCGCGACGCGGATTCGGGTCCTTTCGGACAGCGATCTGATGGTGAAGCAACTCACTGGCGTCTACAACGTGAAGAGCGAGATGTTGGCAACGCTTCACGCCAACGCCAAGACGCTCGCCAAGTCGTTTCGTGCGACAATCGCCCACGTCCCACGAGAGAAGAACGTCGCGGCGGACAAACTCGCCTCCGAAGCGATTGACCGCTACTTTGAACAGAACCCCCCAACTTCCGATGATTCACCCAAAAAGAAGCCCCCGAAACCGCCCGCCGCGTCCATCCCGGTCGCGCCGCCGGATGGGTTTCGCGCGTCTCCCGACACGACATACGTGATCCATACGGACGGGGCGTCTCAGGGGAATCCGGGAAACGCGGGGATCGGGTTCACAATCTCCGACGACAAGGGCGCGCTCATCTGTTCACATTCGGAGTTTATCGGACAGGAGACGAACAACGTCGCCGAGTACCGCGCGTTGATCGCGGCGTTGGATCAGTCGCTCGCGTTAGGCGTTCGCCGGGTGGAAGTCGTCGCGGACAGTCAGTTGATGGTGAAACAACTGAACGGCGAGTTTCGCGTCAAGAACGAATCGCTGCTACCATTGTTCCAAGAGGCGCAGTCGATGGCGCGCGCGTTCGAGTCGTTCGAGGCGCGGCACGTCCTTCGGAATGAAAACAAGGCGGCGGACGCGCTGGCAACGGGGTCGATCAAGGCGTACCGTCGCGCGCAAAAGGAAAAGGCGCAGTTGTAAGGGATGGTTTCGATATCGTCCTTGGGGGTGTTCCCAGGGAGATTGGGGGAATAATCGTGTCCGATGCCGTTTCACACTTTCAGCGCAAACTCGACCACGAAACCGACTCGTGGGACTTGAACGAACTGCTCAAGGCGCGCGAATGCGTTGTCGTGGTGGATGCGCGCTCGTCTGAGACATACCGCGAAGAACACATTCCCGGCGCGATCAATCTGCCGCACCGACAAATGAACGACGAGACGACGCGCGACTGGGATCGCTCCGCGCTTTACGTCACCTACTGCGATGGGATAGGCTGCAACGCCTCGACAAAGGGGGCGTTGAACCTGTCACGGCTTGGCTTTCGAGTGAAAGAGTTGATAGGCGGAATCGACTGGTGGAAGCGCGACGGCTATCCTACCGACTCCGGTGAACGATAACGACACGCGATGACGGGGAGGCGGGGCGCATGGACTGGATGGTTTCGATGTTCGTCATGATCGCGGTCGTGTCGGAAAAGTCGAAGGGCTTGAAAAAGGGCGCGAACAAGCGCGAATTGGAACAGATTGCCGAATCGCTGGCGTCGATTCAACGACAACTGACCGATATGGACGAGCGGGTCGCCGACCTGACGATTATGTTGGACGACGCGAATCGACAGCAACCGATGGAGTCCGGTTCCAGCAAAAAACGACGGTTATCCGCCGACTAATCGCGCCGTTTCGCGCGCCACGATGATCTCTTCGTTCGCGGGAACGACCAGAATCGGGATGCCTCCCTCAGACGCGATATTGCCCTCGCCACGATGCGCGGCGTTGCGGTTGGCGTCGAGGCGGATGTTCAAGAACTCCAACCCCTCGCAGATCGCGGCGCGGTTTTCACGTCCCTTTTCACCAATACCACCCGTGAACGCGAGCGCGTCCACGCCCCCCAACGCCGCGGCGTATGCCCCGACGTACTTCTTCACGCCGTAGTGGTAGGTGTCGAGCGCAAGTTGAGCGTTCTCGTTGCCGTTTGAGGCGGCGTTGAGAATGTCCACCATGTCGGAACCGACGCCGGAGATGCCCGCCAGACCCGCGTCGCGCATCAAGGCGGTTTGGACTTGCTCGACGCTCCAACCTGCCACGTCGATCATATAAAGCGCGACGAAGGCGTCGAGGTCTCCACAGCGCGTGCCTTGCAGGACGCCGCTCTGCGCGCTGAACGCCATGCTCGTATCGACGGATTGCCCGCCGCGAATCGCGCAGACGGACGAACTTCCACCCAAATGACACGAAATAACGCGCAACGACTCGACGTCTTGAACGATGCCGAGGTCTGCCAATAGTTGCGGAACGCGCTGCGACACGTATCGGTGAGACGCGCCGTGAAACCCGTATCGGCGGATGGCGTGTTTTTCCACCCATTCGCGGGGCACGCCGAGTTCTCGAGCGTGCGGCGGCATCGTCTCGTGGAACCACGTCTCGAAAACGGCGACGCGGGGGACGATTGGAGCCAGTTGCTCGAACGCGCGGATCGCCGCGATGTACGCGGGGTTGTGGACAGGCAGAATCGGGATGTACGCCTCCAACGCCTCCACCACCGATTCGTCGATGACGGCGGAACCCGTGCATCCCTTTGCGAAGACCGTCTTGAAGCCGACGCCGCTCAAGTCGGAGAGGTTCGGGAGGATCGTGTCCTCGCCTACGTCTTCCATCAGGAATCGGATCGTGTGGTCGATAGCGGCTCGGTGGTTGGGCGCGTCAAGTTCGCCTTTGGCGGAACGTCCGTTTGACGCTTGGTACGAAAAACGCGATGGAGGGTTGCCGACACGTTCGATTCCGCCCTGAGCGATCTCGCGTTCGGTCGTCATGTCGAACAGGCGAAACTTGAACGATGAACTGCCGACGTTGGAAACAAGGACTTTCACGCGATTCCTTTCGGTCAAATCCGATGTCGATTGTACGCGACGGGGCGAGCGGGTCACAATCGTTTAGGGCAGTCGCGCTGTATCAAAATGGTGCACGCCATGACCATTATCTGGTCAGAGGAACGAGGAAAATGCGTTTCAACCGAAGCGGCGGATACGCCATAATTGAGGATAGTGCGATGACGCCAACGGTCGGCGGCGCGACGGCGTCGCTTCCTCTCAACGAGACGCGAACGGTCTGGATGCCTCAACGCGGCGAGCCGGAACGCAAGAGTGGACGGTACTCGACGGCGTTCGTCATTTCGGTGGCGATTCACGCGACGTTGGCGTTCGTGCTGAGTTTCGTCGTGATCATCCAACGCGAAGAGATTGTCGAACTCTTTTCGCCCGATATGGTCGTTCCGCAACTCCAAACTCCCAAGCCTCGCGTCATCCGCGCGCGCCCGACGCCGCAGCCAATCCGCAATATCGCTCCGGCATTGGCGTTCGAGTCGAACCCAACATGGGCAACGACCAACACGCCCCCGACCCTCCGAACTCCAACCAATGTGCGCGTTTCGACCGACGCGCCGAGTTCGCTCGTACAAGGGTACACCGACCTTCCGCCTGAACAGATCCGCGTCCAGATGAGAGATCATTCCAACACGATGGTCATTCAGAACGTTGACATGATGATTCCACAGACGCGGATGGCGATGGACGCCCAGTCGCCCGACCAGTTGTTGCCGGGACTGTCGTCGTTCTTGTTGGGAACTGTTGCCCGAAATGGTGCGGCGGAAATCCCGCCGGACTACTGGAAGAAGATTCAATCGGCGATACAGCGCAACCACCGATACCCGCGTTTCGCGCGCGACAACGGGATTCAAGGCACCGCGATGGTGCGATTCACGTTGCATCGGGACGGGACGATATCGGGACTGGAAGTCGTCGATTCGGCGCGACATCAGACGTTGGACGCCGCCGCGATCGGCGCGATTCAACGCGCCGCGCCGTTTCCGGCGTTCCCAAACGACCAGACGGTGGAGCAGTATGTCATTCAAGTGCCGATCACATTTGAATTGACGAGCGACCGATAGCGAGTATCGGGCAAGATTCTTGCGTCCGATTCCACATATACTTTCAAGGAATGGACGCGCGCACTTTTAACAAGGGATGATAACGATGAGACACAGATGGACACACGCGCTGCTCGCCGCAAGCGTCGCGATGGGGATCGCGGCGGGCACGGCGAACGCCCAAACGAAAACCGACCTCAAAAAAGTGGACGCGACGATCAACAAAGGGTTCGACTGGCTCTCGACAGAGCGCGATAAGACAGGCGCATGGCGCAGCGAATATGGACCCGGCATCACCGGACTCGTCGTGACGGCGTACCTCAAGCATCCGCAAAAGCGATTCAACGCCGACAGCCCCGAAGTGAAGGCGGCGCTCGACTGGATGGCAAGCCTTCAGAACGCAGACGGCTCGATCTACGACGCGGACGCCGAGATTCCGCTGCCGAACTACAACACGTCCACATCGTTGATGGCGTTGTCGGCGGCGAACAGTCCGCGTTACGCCGAAGTCATCAAGAAGGCGCAGCAGTTCCTGATGCGTTCCCAAACAGACGAAGGGGAAGGCGCGACGCCGGAGGACTCCAATTACGGTGGGATCGGGTACGGCTCGGACCCGTCGGTGCGCGACATGTCGAACTTGAATATGGCGTTGCAGGCGTTGAAGGACAGCGGCACGCCGAAAGACGCGGACGTGTGGGCGAAAGCGATTACGTTTCTCGAGCGCGTCCAGAACAACAGCGAAACGAACGATCAGTCCTACTCAGGCGACGACGGCGGATTCATGTATTCGCCCGGCGTCAGCAAGGCGGACAACGACGCGCAAGGACGCCCTCGTTCATACGCGACGATGACCTACGCGGGACTACTCGCCTTCATCTACGCGAACGTCGACAAGAACGACCCGCGCGTTCAGGCGGCGTACGATTGGTTGGGTGAACATTGGAGCCTCGAAGAGAACTTCCCCATCGGGCAGCAGGGGCTTTACTACGGCTATGTGACCATCGCCAAAGCGCTGAAAGCGTACGGCGAACCGACGTTTGAAACGGCGGGCGGCAAGGTGGACTGGTACAAAGAGTTGTCCGACCATCTCGCCGCGAAACAGACGCCGGGCGGCTTTTGGCCCCCCAACGAGGCGGATCGCTGGTTCGAGGGCGACCCGGTGTTGGTGACGGCGTACTCGTTACTCGCGCTTGTGTCGGGCTATCCGTCCAAGTAACCCGGTTCACGCAACGCAGCAGATCGGATATGGTAGGGGTTCAAACGTTGAACCCCTACTTTGTGCTCCGCCTCCCCCACAGGTGAACACGATGAACGCATCCCCCAACCGATCTCCGCGTGCGAAAAAGCGTCTTGGGCAGCATTTTCTCCACGACGAGAACGTGTTGGCTCGGATCGTCAACGCGACGGGGATCACGCCGGACTCGACTATTTTGGAAATCGGCGCGGGGACGGGGATGCTGACGCGACTGCTCTCAGAAAACGCCGGGCAGGTCGTCGCGGTGGAGGTGGACGACGACCTGCTGCCGTACCTGATCGAGCTAGCGCGCGAACGGGGCAATCTCAAGATCGCGCACGCCGACTTTCTCAAAGCCGACCTCGCCGAGATGTTGGCGGACTATGAGATCGCGCCGCCGATTCCCGTTGTCGGGAACCTGCCTTACTACATCACGACGCCGATTCTCGAACACCTCATCGACCAACGAGGACTGTGGACATCCGCTACGGTGATGGTGCAGGACGAAGTGGCGAAGCGGTTTTGCGCTCTACCCGGAACGCCGGAGTGCGGCGCGATCTCCGTCTACCTGCATTACTACTGCGAGTTGGAGTACCTGTTTCGCGTCGGCATGGGCTCGTTTACGCCGTCGCCCAGAGTGCGTTCCGCCGTTGTGCGGTTGACGGCGCGTCCACAACCCGCCGTTCAGGTGGAGGACGAACCGCTGTTCTTTCGCATCGTGCGCTCGGCGTTCGGGCAACGGCGCAAGACGCTGAGAAACGCGATTCGTTCCGTGTCGGATTCGCCCGAAGCGTTCGAGGTCGCGGGAATCGACCCGATGAGACGCGGGGAAACGCTCTCAATGGCGGAATTCGGAGCGTTGGCGAACGCGGTCAAAAGCGTTGTTTGAGCGCCGCCATTTGCGTCCATTCCGCGCCCGTTGAACGGCGATACAACACGCTTGCCGTGAGTTCCGCCCCGCGACGAGCCGAGCGCGTCAGTGGAATGACGTACTCGCGCGTTTCGCCCACTTTCAACCGCGTATCTTCGATCTTCGGCTCCAACGGCTTGCTATCGACGTTCAACGGATGTCGATGCCTTTCGACCTTCGAGTACAGCACCGAGCCATTTGCCCCAACAACGAGCAACCCGATTTGCGCCTCGCGGAGCGGAGCGGCGGGCACCGCATGACCCGCGCCATTCGTCAGCAACACCGTGACCGCCGTATCGTCATCGAGGTAGTCGAGTAAGAAGGTGTTTTCCAGACGCGCTTGACTGCGCGAACCTTCCCATGTGTGCCGCCCCGACGGTTTCGCCGAACGGCTGAAACGGCTTGGTTTGCGAGTCACTTCGGGCATGTGGCATTTTTGACACGTCTCGCCCTGACGCGGCAGCCCGCTTTCCGCGAACTCCTTGACCTGATTGTGCGCCATCACTTTGGGCTGACCGTGACAACTCGCGCAGAGCGTCGTTTGGCGCGTGTATAGGACCGGCTCGCGGATAGTTTTGTGGAAGGGGGATGAGTCGGCGTGAGGTCCGCGCATCGCGCCGTCTGCGCCGAGGTGACAGGTAAGGCAGTCCACGCCTCGCTCGCGGTTGTCGTCGCGCAGTTGGGGGAGTTCGCCGATCCCCGTCATGTGAAGCGGCTTTGGCGAGTGGCAGTGGTCGCAATCGTTCGCGTGGTCGTACTGTTTTCGGATCGACTGATACAACTCGCTCGTCCACGCCTGCGCGGGACCCGACTTCTCCCACTCTTTCCACACGTCGGGATGACAGTCGGCGCACTTGCCCTCGTTGAGATGTGCGCGCATCTCGTTCGCGGACGGCATCGACTTCTGAGCGATCACCCCCAGCGCGACACCTAAAAACATCACGAATATGGAAGCGAGCCAAGCGAGTCGATTCATGCTACAGAGAATACGGAGCGGCGAGAAAAAGGTC
>JAQBWJ010000071.1 GCA_027625215.1 Candidatus Poribacteria bacterium | reverse complement strand
GGCGAACGTCGATGTCGTCAACGAAAAATTGGAGTTCAAAGGCGGACACATGCGCGTCCCCGAAGGACCCGGACTCGGCGTGACGCTGAACCGCGACAAACTCGCCGAACTCGCCGAAACGCGCGTCAAGTTCGGGCGCGACCGACGCGACGACATGACCGAAATGCGAAAGTTCTTTCCCGACTGGGAGCCGAAGCGTCCCCGTTGGTAATGTTCGGTCGCCGCAGGGGAAAACCTAACTCGCGTGCGTTTTCCCCTGCGTTCCCTTTCCAAGATCACTCCGCTTGGTTCCGTCATCAGCGCGTTTGAAGTGGAAGCGTGTTCTACGCTTGCCTTGTGCCCCGTTTGCAAGGACGATTCACTGCGGAGGAACACGGCATTACGGGGGCGACCACCAGGAGCAGGTGAATTCATGCGTAAGCCGCTTCAACGTCTCATCTCTCGACAGGCGCCCATGTTGGCGGCATTGGCGGTGTTGATCGGGGCAGGCACCATCGGGTTTCATCTGATCGAAAAAATCGACCTTTTCCGCGCGCTCTATATGACCGTTATCACGATCAGCACCGTTGGTTACGGCGACATCACGCCGAAAACTCCGGGGGGACGCCTGTTTACCATCGGGATCATCGTAACGGGCGCGATACTGGTCGCCTCGTTCGTCGGGACAGGCGTGCAGGCGTTGGTCGATGGAGAGTGGCGCGAACATCTGTCGCGTATTTGGAGAAAACGGATGCTCGACAAGTTGAATCAACACGTGATCGTCTGCGGGTATGGGCGCGTCGGTCGCCATACGGTGCAGGAGCTCGAGCGCGAGCGCATCCCCTACGTCGTCGTCGACATGAACGCCGACCGTATCGCCGAACTGCGCGACCAAGACCGCGTCGCCGTCGTCGGAGACGCGACGGAAGAAGCGCTCCTGAAAGAAGTCGGCATCGACCGAGCCCGCGCCCTCATCTCGGCGCTCAGTCAGGACGCGCTCAACGTGTTCACGGTGCTCACTGCTCGCAGCCTCAATCCGAACGTGATGATCATCGCGCGAACGAACTCGGAGGAGTCCGAGCCGAAACTGTTGAAAGCGGGCGCGAATCGCGTCATCACCCCCTATAAGATCAGCGCGCACCGCATGGTGACGATGCTCGCCCGTCCTGACGTCGGCGAGTTCCTAGAAGGTGTGATGCAGATGGGCGACGTGGAACTGTTGTTGGAACAGGTGTCGATACCCGACGCCTCGCCGCTAGAAGGCAAAACGCTCGCTCAAGCCGAAATACGCGCTCGTACGGGTGTCACAATTCTCGCATGCACCAGCGGCGGCAGGATGGTTCATGCGCCCGGAGCGAACCAGCGTCTCGTCGCAGGGACCCGGATGATCGCGCTCGGAACGCGCGACCAACTCAACGCTTTCGACAAACTCGCGCTCGGCTGACCTTCCCGCGATTTATTTGCGCGCGCCCGTCGAATATCGCATCATATACATCGAATGTAATGGACGACTCGTTTTTATAGCGCGAGTGGCGTTATTGGGTTCGCCTACCCGTCAGCGGACCATCGCTCGATTAGCATATGACGGTAGACAACGGATCACGTTCCTATGAAGGGCATCATGCGGCATCGCGCGGCGCGCGGGGCGTTCGTCATCGGCGCGGTCGGAACGCTGACATTGGTTTGGGCGATGGTCGCCGGAGGCAACGACTCCGGCTATGTTGAATATCGCGGGCGGGTCAATTCGATTGTCGATTGGATCAACAACGAACAGACTCCGGCGCTGATGGCGACGGGCATCGACACATGGGACAATTCAGGTCTGACCGCTGCTAAAACGGAATCGACCGCTGTATTTCGCCTCGTTCTGAATAAGAACGTCACGATTACCGCGCCGACGCAGACGGTACTCACTCAATTCGGCGGCACAGGCGAAACGCTTGCCACCTACTACCAACTCACTTCGGATGGCAACGGCGTCACGTCGACCGGTTTTAATACATCCGGAAACGGCGTCGGCAGTTTTTTCTATATCGGCGGCGGTTCGACCGCGTGGCAAACGCAACAAGGCTTAACGGCGGGGACGTTGCTGGGTAGCGGCAAAACACTCACGCGCGTCGCGGGAGACGGAAACACGCTCGTCACCGTCAAATCGCGCGCTCGCAACGGTGAAGACCTCGGCTCCGATAGCGACTTGACTGAAGCCCCCAACTTGGGCAACTACACGGCGACGCTCGTGTTGATGGCGACGGCGATTCCATGAACATCAACCGACAAAGGAATAATGTAATGGGTCGGTGGTTGAACGCCTCGGTAATCATTGGACTGATCGCCGCGGCGATGCTCATCGCTCCCAAAGTTGGAGAATCGCACCACAACCCGTCGCATACAGCCGGAGGCGGAGCGGGTGGCAGCGGCGGACCCCGTTGGAAAATGATTACGAGCGGCTCGATTCCTAGCGGCACGACATCTTGGAACGACGCGCTGACCGGTACGGCGAACGATTACACCGTCGTCTACGAAATTGACCAGATCAACAGCAGTTTCACGTTGAGCGTACTGTTTATCGAGAGTTTGGGCAGCGATCTCGCCGGCAACGCGCTCACGACGACCTGGAAGTTCTCAACCGACGGCAACGGCACCAGCGCGACGGGCGTGATCAGCGATGCGACGAATCAGGCGAAAGGACTCGACACGTTCGTGTCGTCTACAGCGTTCTTAAGTGGCGACGTGACTGTCACCAAGGTTGGTAGCGACAAAAACGTTGACTTAACGATCACTTCACGCGGCCGTAATCCAAACAATAACGGTATGTCGAGTGACTCGACCGCCTCGCCGGACGAAGGCACGTACACCGCGCTCCTGGACTTACGTGCGTTGTACTGATCCTACAAGGGATAGCATGACATTCGATTATCGCGATCCCGCCTTCTGGCAAGGACGATACGAGTCCGGCAAGTTCATCGATTCCGCGCAAACGGGTTGGGACTTGGAGCAGCCCGCGCCGCCGATCCGCTCATATTTGGCGGGTCGAGGGGCGTCGTTGGCAAAAGGACGGGCGCTTGTCGTCGGCTGCGGGCGCGGTCACGAGGCGGTCCTGTTCGCCCAAAACGGTTGGGACGTTGTCGGCATCGACTTCGCCCCCGCTGCGATCCGGTTCGCCACCGAACAGGCGGACGCGCTCGGCGTTGCCGCGACATTCCTCCAACGCGACCTGTTCACGATCCGCCACGAGTTTGCCCAAGCGTTCGACGCCGTGATCGAACACACCTGCTTCTGCGCCATTGATCCGGCGCGGCGCGAGGAATACGTCAAGACAGTCGCCGCCGTCACGAAACCGGGTGGGGTGTACATCGCGCTGTTCTTCGCCGTACTCCCACCCGACGGACCCCCATTCCCAACCTCCGTCGAGGAAGTCCTATCCTGTTTTGGACCCTACTTCGAGGAAGAAACGCTCTTTGTGCCGGACGATTCCGTCCCTTCGCGCGCGGGTGAGGAACTGTTCGGTGTCTTCCGCCGCAAGTGATGCGCGTTCCTGCATGACTTCTTGTTCGAGAGATCGTTCATACAACACGACGAACATACCAAACACAGACCGCTCGCTCATCCGACGGACGGACGTTCAACGATGGTTTCCGGCGGCGACAGGTAGATGTAGTACCCCGATCCGAGTTGGCTTCGGTCGTGGCGGTACTCGAAATCGTCCGACGGCGAGTACCCGCGAACGTTGGTGACGGTCGGGTTGACGAGGACGATCAGCCGATGCCGTTCCATATCGACGGTGACGATGTTCTCGCGGAAGTCCCCAAGAATGTCCATGCACGCGAGGTTGCGTTCGTAGAGCCCGCCTTCGGGTAACTTTCCGCCCGGCACATCTTCGATCTCGCCCGATTCCAACAGCCGCACCACCCGCTTGTTCTCTTTGCGGATGATGAAGTTGACAATCGGCGAGGCGTCCCAGTGAACGGGGACGAAGTTCTTGCGTTGCCAGTCGGTCAGATTGAGCCAGTGCGTACCGTCCGACAGGAAGATCGGGAAATGCTCATCCATCCCCTGTTGCGACTCGCGCCGACGGTCTTCCGCGCAGTGTGGGTGGAGTCCCGGCGATAGGGTGTGACGCGCAACCCAGCCATAGTGTGCGTGGTGAAAATGCTCTTTGAAGATCGTCTTGCCGTTCTTATCGACGAGATAGACGCCCGTATTGTTGCTTTCAACTGCGTACCAGATTTGCAGCCCGTCGCGCGTCGGGTCGATCTTCGCAGGTTTTGACAAATCGGTGTGACCGAACGGCTCCGCTTCCCACCGAACCGTCCCGTCGCCGTTGTAGCAAACGCCGCCGCAAATGACTTCCTGAACGCCGTCGCCGTCGATATCGGCGATGTCGAGGTTATGCCCGGCGGGACGCGCCTGATCGACACGCCAGAACGTTTCGCCCGTCTTGCCGTCGATAGCGGTCAGGGTGACATCGCGGTACGTCTCGTCCAGCACGACGATGTGGGCGTGTCGGTCGATGCCGAGCAGGTGTCCGACCGTCATCATCACCCGCGATTTGACGGCGGGCCACTCCGTCTCCCACACGACGTTCCCCGTCGCGCCATCCACCGCGACCAGACGTTCGCCCGGCTCGGCGAGATCATACGAAGTCGTCGGGTATCTCCCGTTGAATCGCGGAAAGACGACTTCGGAACGTCCGTCGTCGTTGACATCCCAACACAAAAACGGGACGTGCAGCGTTGAACCGTCCCACCCGCCGACGGAGGGGAGTCGCGTGTCCGTCTCCCAGAGGTGTCGCCCGTTGTGGGCGTATGCGACGATCCACACGGTCCCGTGACGCTCCGTTCGCAAGACGTACCCCATGCGCCCGTTGTTTTCGAGTTCGCCGAGAATGAGCGCGTGAAACGTGTCGTCGGGGTTCAACGGAACGTCCAACGCGCCGCACGTCGCCTCCGCCCTCGGATCGACGTTCACCGATTCCGACGGTGCGCCCGCGCCATCTACGACGCGGTAGGCGTGCGGCTCGCGGGACGGTGCTGTCTCCTCGAAGCATGTCCCGCCCGTGATCGCTTCGGTCGTGACGCGCTTCCAACCGCTGTTCTCCAACCGCTCCACGTGAAACGGCTCGTGCGGCGCATCGTCCGCCAACAGCCGCCACGACAGGAACACTCGTTGTTTGCCGCGCGGCAATCCAACCAAATACCGGGTCCGTGATTCAGGCATCGACCCTCTCCCTTATCTCGACAATACGTGACGAAGGCGACTGTACGCCTCGCGCGTCGCCTCCGTCAACCAACGCGGATGCTCTCGATGATCTTTTTCGCCGTCTTGAGGTATCCTCTCGTTCATCAATTGGAATGGATTCAACCCCCTTGACCGCGCGACGACTTCGAGAGAAAGGAGACACGTCACCGATGAGCGAGCGCACTTCAAACCGCAAATGGAAAATCGTCGGCATCAACTTCGACCACATGCACATGGGCGACCTGCTGCGGATGACCCACGAGCACCCCAACGCCGAAATCGTAGGCATCTGCGACGAACAACCCGAACGGATGCAAGCGGCGATCAAGAACTTCGGCATCCCACAAGACCGCGTCTTCACTGACTATCGCGCCTGCCTAGGGAAGACCGCGCCCGACATTGCGATCCTCTGCCCCGCGACGGCGAAGCACGGCGAATGGACGGAGAAGGTCGCCGAGTACCCCGTCCACATACAGATGGAAAAGCCGTTCGCCGCGACGTTGGAAGAAGCCGACCGGATGATCGCCGCGATGGGCAAACACGGCAAACAGTTGGCGATCAATTGGCCCCTCCGCTGGTATCCCCCGCATGTGACGACGAAGCGGTTGGTCGATGAGGGCGTCGTTGGCGACGTGATCGAAGTCCACTATTACGACGGCAATCGCGGACCGCTTTTTCACTTAACCGACAAGGTGGAATCGGACGAAGCGTTCCGCGCGAAAAAGAATGAGAGTTGGTTCTACCAAAAAAATGCGGGAGGCGGGTCGCTGCTGGACTATCTCGGGTACGGCGTCACGTTGGGAACGTGGTATCACGGCGGCAAAGCGCCCATCGACGTGATGACGATGGTCGATCATCCCGAAGGGCTGGAGGTGGACGAGCACAGCATCACGGTCGCGCGGTACGACGTGGGACTGTCCAAGTTCGAGACGCGCTGGGGCACCTTCACCGACCCATGGACGCTTCAACCGCAACCGAAGTGCGGGTTCGTCGTGAAAGGGTCGAAAGGCACGATCAGCAGTTACGACTATGAGAAAACGATCCGCGTCCAGACGCACGCCCACCCAGAGGGTGAGGTCGTTCCCGTCGACACGTTGCAAGCGCCGAATCAGGATGTGGTGCAATACTTTATCGACTGCATCGAACGCGGCGTTCCGGTTGATGGACCCCTGTCGCCGGAAATCTGTCGGATCGGGCAGCAGATCGTTGATTCCGCGGCGAAGAGCGCGGCGGAAGGGCGGGTCGTGCGACTCGTCTCATGATTGGAGGTCGATAGAACGTTGCCACGCAGTGAGTTTGCGAACTATCCTGACGTTGAATAGGAGGCTGCTTACATGAGTCAAGCCACCGCGCAACAGACTTCCAACGAAGCGGCTATTGCCTTGTTGGATGAGTGGCTGCGCGACGAATCCGGGTACGACGAAAACGTGTGGCACGAGTTAGTAGAGGTCATCGAACGTCATCGCTTGTCGGCGAGAAAGCGATTTGAAAATGCGGCGAATGATGCTGGACACCGGACCGCTCGGAAGGATCGTTCATCCGCGTCGTAACCGCGATCTTGTCGAATGGCTTCAAGAAATCCTGGCTGTCGGGGTCATTCTACCGGAGATTTCCGATTATGAACTGCGACGTAATCTTTTGCTGGAATCATTTGAACCGTCCATTCAGCGATTGGATCGCCTGAGCACCCTGTTCACCTATCAGCCGATTTCGACATCTACGATGCGAAAAGCCGCCAAACTTTGGGCATCCGCGCGTCGATCAGGGCAACCTACCGCAGATCAACACGCATTGGATGGGGACATGATTCTTGCCGCGCAAGCGTTGGAAAGTGGTTCGATTGTCATTACGGAGAATGTCGGGCATCTGTCCCGATTCGTTGAAGCAAAGAGGTGGCATGAAATCGCGCTTTGACGGCGTGCGATCAAAGCAAGCGGCGCCGTCATCGATGCAAACGACTCAAACAACATTGGACTCAAGAGCAACATGGCTGACGTACTCTACGTCGCAGTAATCGGAACCGGTGGTATCGCCCAATCGCACCTGAACGCGATTTCTCAACTCGACACGATCCGCGTCGTCGCCGTGATGGACGTGGACGCCTCTCGCGCCGAACGCGCCGCAGCCCAACACGACGCCCGCGCGTACACCGATTTCGACGCCGCCCTGAACCACCCCGACGTGCAAGCCGTCCACATCTGCACCCCTCACGCTTTCCACGCCGACCAATCCGTCGCCGCCGCGAACGCCGGGAAGCACGTCTTGGTCGAAAAGCCGATGGCGTTGTCCGTCGCAGACTGCGACCGCATGATCGCTGCGAGCGAGTCCGCCGGAAAGACGTTGATGGTCGGACAGGTGCTGCGACACTACCCGATCAACCGCGCGGTAAAGGCGATCATCGCGGAGGGGAAGATCGGCAAGGTTGGGCACCTCATCCGCCGACGCTACAGTTACTTCGATCCCGGCGTCGAGGGCGCTCGGTATCCCGGATGGTACAGAGACGTGAAAATCGGCGGTATCTGCGTCCTATACTGCTTCGGACCGCACGAGTACGACATCCTTCCCTGGTACATGGATTCGCCCGTCGTGGAAGTGTTCGCGCGCGGCACGGAGAGCACGGAGCTCTACAAGGGGCAGATGGACACGTATACCGCCATCATGACGCACGCGAACGGCGCGGAGAGCGTCTTGACGCAGACGGTCGTGTCGCACACAGGCGCGGGCGATCAGTTCATCGTCGGCAGCGAGGGCTCGTTGTCGTTCACGAACAGCCAACTCACGATGAACGGACAGTCGGTCGCCGTCGAAGGCTCCTCGTCCGACGGAATGCGTCTGCAAATTCAGGAGTTCGCGGACTGCTGTTTGAACGGTGGCGTTCCCGACGCAAGCGGTCTATCCGTCCGTCATTCGATGGCGGTCATTGAGGCGGCGATGCTCAGCGCGGATCGGCG
>JAQBWJ010000070.1 GCA_027625215.1 Candidatus Poribacteria bacterium | reverse complement strand
CGGAGTCGTGGAACGGGCGTGTCGTCGCGTGGATGATCGGATGGGCGATGGGGTTGACGGCGCTCGCGTCCGTCGCCGTCGCGGAGATTGGAAGAGTCCAACACTCGCCCCAGACGACCCCGCGCGAACTGATCGTCCAACTCGCCGACAATCGCGATCCGAACACGCATCCGTCGTTTGCCAAGCCGCACCAACGCTGGCGATTTCAGGAAGCCGCGCCCGTCGTCGCGCCCATCCCGAACGCGCCGCCGCTTCGCCGACGGATCGAACGGACGTGGGTCTTCCGTTTCGGAGACGCAATCCGACCGGAACAAGCCGCCGCCGACTACCTCGCCGTGCCGGGCGTCCGTTGGGCGGAACCGAACCGCCTGATGCGGACGCTTCAAAACGAGGTCGCGCCGAACGACCCCGCATTCGCGGAACAGTGGAACCTCCCCGTGTTGGAGATGACGAGGGCGTGGGCGATTGAGCGAGGGAGCTCCTCCGTCATCGTTGCGGTTGTCGATACCGGAGCGGCGATGAACCACCCCGATCTTGCCGACCAGTTGTGGACGAACCCGGGCGAAATCCCCAAGAACGGGATCGACGACGACCGCAACGGCTACATCGACGACGCGCACGGCTGGGATTTTGTCGATGCGCCGACCGCCTCCGGCACGGGCGATTTCCGCGATCAAGACGCCGATCCGAGCGACGAATCGGGACACGGCACGCACGTCGCGGGGATCGTCAGCGCGAAGCCGGACAACGGCGTCGGCATCGCGGGCGTCGCGTGGAACTGCAAGTTGATGGTCGTACGCACCGGGTTCGCCTCGCGGGGCAGCGGCACGTTACTCCAAGAGGACGATTCGGCGGCGGGGGTCATCTACGCGGCGGAGAACGGCGCGGCGGTCATCAACATGAGTTGGGGCGACGAACGCGGATCCCAACTGCTGCGCGACACGATGCGTTACGCGGCGTCGCTCGGCGTCGCTCTCGTCGCGGCAACAGGCAACGAGAGCGACGAATCCGTCCTTTACCCCGCCGGATTCCCGGAAGTCATCAGCGTCACCGCTTCGGAGAAAGACAACCAGGCGGCATATTTTGCGAACGCGAACGCCGAAGCGGAAATCGCCGCGCCGGGCATCAGCATTTTGAGCCTCTCGCTCGACGGCGGCACGCGGCTGTTGAGCGGCACGTCGATGGCGACGCCGCATGTCGTCGGGGTGATCGCGCTGATGCGCTCGCGTCGCCCAAGCCTGACCGTCGCGGAGATACGCCGCATCCTGATCTCGACAACGACGCCGCTAACGGAGATGGGGCGCGCGGTCGGCGCGGGGATCGTGAACGCGCCGCGCGCGCTGACGGCGTCTCAAACGCTCGTCGCCAAGTTCAGCGGCGACGCGATCCGTTGGGGCTCCGACACGCGATTGGAAGTCCGCGCGACGGTGGGTGGACTCGATTTCGCCGGATACCGCCTTTTTGTCGGCGAAACCGAAGTCCCGACCGAGTGGGCGTTGTTGGGCGAAGGCGTCGGCATCGCGCAAGCGGGGTTCGACCGCCCCCTGTTCACATGGGAAACGGGCGGGATCGCGGAAGGGCGATTCACGCTTCGGGTAGAGGCGTACGACTCGCGCGGCAATACGATCCGGGACCACCGATTGGTCGAATTGGACCACACGCCGCCCCAATTGGTGCGCGCGGACTTCTTTCAAGGGCTGGTCGGCGGCGCGCTCGCTCCCGCCATCTGGGGCGAAACGGACGACCTCGCCAGCGGCAGCGTCACGTTTCGCAATCTTGACGACAACCGCGTTCTGGGTCCGCTTCAGTTCGGGACGCCGCAACACCATTTCATCTTGGCGGGACGCTCCGTGCTGCCGGACGGCGACTGGAACTACCGATTCGTTGCGACCAACCCCGCCGGACTGACGACCGAAATCAACGGGACGTTTTCAAACCGACAGACCGCGCCAAACCTCTATCGACACGACTTTTTGAGAGGGAGGACGCTCCCCGCTCTTGATCTCGCCATTCGCCCCACCGACTTCGACCGCGACGGCAACGTTGAAATAATGGGATCAACACCCGGCGACGGCGGTTTCCTCGTCTCCCAAATCTACGAGTGGGAGCCGAGCGGCATCTTCCGCGCGGCGCACCTGTTCCGCGATTTCCTCGTTCCCAACGATGCGGGCGACCTGGACGGCGACGGGTTGATGGAGGTCGTCGGGGTGCGCGGGGGAAGCCTCGTTCTCCTTGAAGCCGCCGCGCCGGGCGCGTTCCCGACGGAACTCCGGTGGGGCGTTGAAGACCGCTTCTCCGCCCGGTACGTCGATCTGGACGGCGACGGGCGGGACGAACTGGTCGCTCGTTCCGGCGCGTCGAAACTGTACGTATACCGCGCGACGGGCGACAATAAGTTCGAGCAGGTCGTCGCGACGCAAAACCCGACATCAGGGCGAAACTGGTTGGCGAACCACTACGCGGTCGATGATTTCGACAACGACGGCATCCCCGAACTGATCTTCGGCGACGTGGACGGCGACGTGTTCGCGCTCGGATGGCGCAACGGGACGCTCGAACTGCTGTGGGAACAGCGACTGCGCTACCCCGTGATCGACAGTTTGGCGACGGGCGAGTTCAACGGACTGAAAGGCGTCGTCGTCACGGGCGAGGAGCGTTACAGCGCGACGCAAACGAACGCGCGATTCCTCGTCCTCTCCGCGTGGCTGTGGGACGGGCGCGGATTGACCGCCGCCGGATCGCGCCGATTTCTCACAGGCGACCTTACCTCCGCCGTGATGACAGGCAAAATGGACGGCAACGACGACATGATCGGCATCGTCGCGGCGGGAGGGGCGTACCTTCTGCGGATGCTGCCGTCAGGGGAGCTGGAGGTCGATTGGGCGGCTCCGTCCGTCACCAGTTTCCTGCCCGCGTTCTACGACGTGACGGGCGACGGTCGCGCGGAACTGTTCTACAACGCTCAGGGCGCGTTGAGCGTCGTCACGCCCGATCAAGCGTTGCAGGCGGACAAACGCCCGTTCGCCTTAGAGGTCGAGGCGGTCGATTCGACCCGTGTGCGGTTGCGGTGGCAGGCGGAATCGGCTCAAGGACCGTTTCAGATCGTGCGGTTCGATGAAGACCGAAAGATCGAAATCGACTTGGGGAGCGTCTCAGGGACGACGGAGTATATGGACGACACCGTTGAGCTCGACAAGACGTACCGCTATGAGATCGGCTTCGGCGAGTTCCGCTCCGCGCGGATCGGCGTGTACGTCGGTGAGCAGCCGCGCTTCGCGTCCGTTGAACCGTTGACGCGCTCTCGGTACGTCGTCGCGTTCACCCTGCCGATGGCGGACGAAGCGCGTCAGGCGTATCACTACGCATTGTCGCGCGAAGGTTCCGACGAGACGTTTCAGCCGTCCTCATTGGCGATGACGGGCGATTTGGCGCGCATCATCATGGCGACGACGCAACCTCTCGAATCGGGCGACTATACGCTCCGGGTGATCGACCCGTCGGAAGTCCACAGCCGCGACGGGATGCCGCTCGACCCCTCCGGCGCGACGATGGCGTTCCGCGTCTCGGCGTCGGAGGACTCGGTGACATCGCTGAACGGCATGCGCGTCTACCCGAACCCCGTCCGCCCGAACCGCGACCACGCGCCGCGCGTCACGTTCGACCGACTGCCCAACGGAAGCGTCGTCCGTCTCTACACGCCGGACGGCAACTTGGTCGTCGAGAACAACGCGCCCGTCTCGGCGAATCGGTGGGAGTGGGACTTGTTGAACGGCGCGCATCAGCCCGTCGCGTCCGGCGTGTTCATTTTCGTGGTTGAATGGAACGACGAACGACGCATCGGACGCATCGCCGTGATTCGATGACGACGATCAGCGTTTGAGTTCCGCCCAGCGCGTCGCCATTTTGCCTTTCGACTCGATGGCAAGCGCCTCCGTCAGTCCAACGGTCATCAGCGTCGACATTTCGTCGGGGTCTAGAGGTCGGTTGAAGATGGCGAGTTCGTCCAGCGTCCCGTCGAGGAAGCGGTTGCCGCAGCAGTCGTTCGCCCAACGGAGGGTGTTCGCGTTTTGGACGATGGGTCCAGGAATCGAACTTTTCGCATCGATCTCGCCGTCGATCCAGACGCTTACCGTATCGCCGTCATACGTCGCCGCGAGGTGATGCCACTCGCCCATCGCGACGATGTTCGCCGAAATGACCGGAGCCTCCCACGCCGCCGCGATCTGAATGTACGTGCGGACGTTGAACGACGCGCCCGCCGCCGTCGGATGCAGCACGTACGCCGCCTCTTTGCGCGGGATGCCGATGTGCGAGCCCGGGAGCGCATCGACCTGCGCCCATGCCGCCAGCGTGAACCCGTCGGTCAAGTTGAGGTCTTCGTGGTGAAGCACCTCGATGAAGGTTGCCGCGCCGTCGAACGCGACGCCGCCGCCGATTTTCCCTTTGACCCAATCGCCGGAGTTCACCGCGCCGTCGTGCCCGTTGCCCGACGCATCCGCCGCGATGTCTCCATCGCCGTCGTCAAGCGGGAAGTACAAAACAACATCGTCCTCTTCGATCTTCGCGGAAGCGACACTGCAAACGGCGATCAACGCTGCGATCACACCAAACATCGCGCGGTTTTTCATTCGGAGGTCCCCTAATCTGAGAATCGAGGTAGGGATGAAGGTAAGACGACTACCGGAAAGATAGTCCGAAATCCGACGTGTCGCAAGCGCTGCGGTTATTCGTCGGAATCCGCGTCGTCTTCCGATACGTCGCCCGTCCGACCCTTCGGCTTCACGTCAAAATACTTCGCGTCGGGGTGATGGAACACCAGCGCGGACACGCTCGCCTCCGGCTCCATCATGTGCGATTCGGTGAGTTCGACGCCGATGGTGTCGGGGTGAATCAGCCGCCACAGTTCGACCTGCGCGGACATGTCGGGGCAGGAGGGATACCCGAAACTGTACCGGCAGCCGCGATACTGCGCCCGCATGATGTCGCGGCGCGTCAGTGTTGCGGGATCGCCGAAGCCCCACATCGCCCTCATCCGCGCGTGCAGCCATTCCGCGAACGCCTCCGCGAGCTCGTACGAGAACGCGCCGAGCGTGTGCGACAGGAGGTATTCGCCGTTCTCGCGGAGTTCCGTCACTCGCTTGAGCACGCCGTCGCCCGCCGTCGTCACGAAGAAGCCGAGATTGTCGATCACGCCGTCCTCGATGGGGCGAACGTAGTCCGCGAGACACAACCCGTCGTCAAACGGCTGACGCGGGAACGTGAACGATTCCAGCCGCGTCTTCCGGTCTTCGGCGTAGACGTGAATCGTGTTGCCCTCCGACGCGACGGGTAGGAACTGATAGACCGCCTGCGGTTGAAGCCAGCCGCCTTCCGTCGCCATCGCGCGGATTTTTTCGACGGTGCGGTGCAGTTCGACCGCTTTCGGGTCGCCTTCGTTCAACTTGCGCTCGAAGTTGCCGCGAAAGCCCAACGCGCGTCCGTAGAGGAGTTGCGGGTTGATCCAATCGAACAGTTCTTCGGGGTCGCCATTGATGATTTGGCGGCGCGTGTTTGGAGGCGTCGGCGGTTCCGCGACGGACACCTTCGCCGAGCGCGTCGTTCGCGCCATCAACGCGGCGAGTTCCGCCGAGTCGTCCGCATCGGGTCGAGTAGATACGGCGTCGGACGCGCCTTCCTCGTCAATCGGTTCGCCCTTCATCAGCAGGTTCGCCAACCGCAGACCGTCCATCGCGTCCTTCGCGTAGTGGACGGGAGGTCCGCCGTACGCGGGACGAATCCGCGTCTTCGTGAATTTGCGTGATAACGCCGCCCCTCCCACGAGAATCGGGGTTGTGACGCCCGCCGCGTGGAGGTCTTCAGCCGTCGTCACCATCTGCTGCGCCGATTTCACCAACAACCCCGACAGCCCGATGATATCGGGGTTGTGCTCCTGTTGCGCCTTCAGCAGTTCTTCGGGTGGAATCTTGATCCCCAAATTGACGACCTTGTAGCCGTTGTTGGACAGGATGATGTCCACGAGGTTTTTGCCGATGTCGTGCACGTCGCCCTTCACCGTCGCCAGGATGACCGTCCCCCGCGAGGCGTCGTCCGCTTTGTCCATGAACTGCTCGAGGTGCGCGACCGCCGCCTTCATCGCTTCGGCGCTCTGCAACACTTCGGCGACGATCAGTTCGTTGTTGTTGAACAGCCGACCAACCTCGTCCATCCCCGCCATGAGGGGCCCGTTGATGATCTCCAACGGCGGGCTGTCTCTCAACGCTTCGTCCAAGTCGGGGATCAACCCGTCCTTCGTGCCTTGAACAATGTAGAACGCCAACCGCTCGTCCAACGGCATCCCGGCGAGTTCGTCGGCGGTAGTCGCCGTCTTCTTGTCGCGGAAGGCGTCGGAAAACTGCTGGATCGCCTCGTCGCTGTTGTTGAAGATGAGCGTTTCAGCGAGCTCGCGTTCTTCTTTGGGAATCGAGGCGTACCGTTCCAACCGCTCGGTGTTGACAATGGCGAGGTCAAGTCCCGCGCGGGTGCAGTGGTAGAGGAAGACGGAGTTCAACACTTCGCGTCCTGCGGGCGGCAGTCCGAATGAGACGTTCGAGATGCCGAGCACCGTCTTCGTGTTCGGGAACGCCGACTTAATCGCGCGAATGCCTTCGACGGTCGCCTTGCCCGCGTGCATGTAGTTCGCGTCGCCCGTGCCGATGGGGAAGACGAGCGGGTCCCAAATGATGTCTTCTTCGAGGACGCCGTACTTTTCCGTCAGCAGTTGGTGGGAACGCCGCGCGATCTCCAACTTCCGTTCGACGGTAACGCCCATGCCCTGTTCGGGGTCTTCGTCAATCGTCCCGACGACGAGCGACGCGCCGTACCGTTTCGCAATCGGCACGACCCGCTCGAACCGTTCTTCGCCGTCCTCAAGGTTGATCGAGTTGATGATCGACTTGCCCTGACAGTACTTTAACGACTCCTCGATCACATCGGCATCCGTCGAGTCGATCATCAGCGGGGCTTTCACCTTTTTGATGAGGAACTCGAGGAACTGGCGCATGTCGCCGATCTCGTCGCGGTCGGGGTCTTGGAGGCACACGTCGATGACGTGCGCGCCGCCGCGCACTTGTCTACGCCCGACTTCGGACGCTTCCTCGAACTTGCCGCTCGTGATGAGTCGCTTGAACTGACGGCTCCCCAAAACGTTCGTCCGTTCGCCGACGAAGAAGGGTCTGCCGTCGTCTTCAATCGCCAAAAAGTCGATGCCGCTGACGAGCGTGCGATGGAACGTCGAGACGCCGCGCGGCTTCGCGTTCGCCGCCAACGCCGCGAACGCGGCGATGTGTTCCGGCGTCGTGCCGCAGCAGCCGCCGATGGCGTTCACCCACCCGTTTTCGACAAAGCGGTTTAGCACGAGCGTCATCGCTTCGGGCGTTTCGAGGTAGATGCCGTCCTCGTTGGGAAGCCCCGCGTTCGGGACGCAAGTGATGCGCGTCTTCGCCAGTTCGGAGAGGGCGCGGATGTGGTCGGTCATGAAAGTCGGACCCGTCGCGCAGTTCAACCCGATGCTGAACAGTGGCAGATGTTCCAACGACACCGCCAACGACTCCGCCGTCTGTCCCGCGAGCATCGTGCCCATCATCTCAATCGTGCCGGAGACCATCAGGGGCAGGCGCGTTTCCGTTTCCGCCATCGCTTGCAACACGCCGATGGCGCTCGCCTTGATGTTGCGGGTGTCCTGAGCCGTTTCGAGCAGCAGCAGATCGACGCCGCCCTCAATCAACGCCAACGCCTGAGCGCGGTAGTTGTCGATCAACTGATCCCATGTGACGCCGCCCGTGACCGAGATCGCCTTCGTGGAGGGGCCCATCGATCCGGCGACGAGGCGCGGTTTGTCGGTGAACTCGTCCGCCACGCGCCGCGCGATGGATGCCGCCGCAACGTTGATCTCGTGGACGCGGTCTTGCAGGGCGTACTCTTCAAGGACGATGGCGGTCCCGCCGAAGGTGTTCGTCTCGAGGATGTCCGCGCCCGCGTCCAGGTAGCGGCGGTGGATGCCTTCGATCAGGGCGGGTTTGGTGAGCACGAGGTATTCGTTGCAGCCGTCGTATTCGTCGCCGCCGTAATCTTCTGGGGATGGGTCGTGCGCTTGAATCGCGGTGCCCATCGCGCCGTCGAGCGTCATCACGCGCGAATCGAACAGGTCTTCGATCTCTTG
>JAQBWJ010000069.1 GCA_027625215.1 Candidatus Poribacteria bacterium | reverse complement strand
TTCCGTCATCCGCGACGACGTGGCAAACGCCCGCGAGAACGCCGATGTGGTGATCGTCTTCGTTCATTGGGGCGCAACGCCCGGCGAATCCGTCGACGGCAAGCAGCGGCTCGTCGCGCAGACCGCTATCGACGCGGGCGCGACCGCCGTGTTCGGGTTGCGCGATCAGGTGTGGCAAGGTGCGGAGGTCTACAACGGCAAGCCGATCTTCTACAGTCTGCCGGACTTCGTGCGCGGGACGGACGCCAAAGAGTTCGGCGAGGTGATCGTCCCGACGGTCGTGTTCGATGGCGGGACGCCGCTAAGGGTCGAGTTCTCAGCGGTGCGGGTTGATGCGGCGCTGAAGTTCGGGGACGATCCGAGCCCGCGATGGCAGCCTCGCCTGTTGGACGGCGACGACACCCAACCCGCGATTGAAGCGTTCGCGCTGCGTTGCGCCGAACTCGGCACGACGCTCAATCCCACCGATTCAGGCGTCGTCCTTGAACTTCAATCGACCACGACCGAGTCTCCTCCCCCAGAGGGGGAGGACTAAGGTGGGGGTTTTCTTTTAACGGTTGAGTAGGCGAAACCCCCATCCTAACCTCCCCCCACAGGGGGAAGGGACTTTCCACCCCACGTTGCATCGAATGAAGCGATTGAATCCGACGCGCGCTTTGCGTAGTCTGTCCCTCAGACTCCCCGACACCACATCGCTCATCTCTGCCAAGGATGCGACGACATGCTCATCGACACGCACGTACACGTCGGACCGCTGTGGGACCGCTACGAGCCGCTCACCCCGAAGATGATGCTCGACTGGATGGACGACCACGAGATTGAGATGGCGGTTCCGCTGCCGCTCGAAAGCCCCGAAGCCGCCAGTTTCTACATCCCGACGCGCGACATGCTCGCGTTGTGTCGGGAGCACCCCGACCGATTCATCCCGTTCTGCGTGATCGACCCGCGCATGTCGGTCAGCGACGGGCGGAACAGTTTCCGCAAGATGATCGGGGCGTACGTCGAGGAAGGAGCCATCGGGTTCGGCGAGGTGAAGGTCGGGCTGCCCGTCGATCATCCGCTGTTGCAAGACATCTACGCCGTCTGCGACGAACTGAAACTCCCCCTTCTCTGGCACATCGACAACATCCGCTGCACCGACACCCACGACCTCCAAGCGACCGAAGCGATGCTGAAGGCGTTTCCCAACGTCAAGTTCATCGGACACGCGCCGGGCTTCTGGTCGGCGATTTCGGCGGACGTAATGCCCGAAGAACGCGGCGGCTACCCGAAACGCCCCGTCGTTCCCGGCGGGCGGGTGGACGAACTGCTGACGAACTACCCCAACATGTACGCCGACCTCTCGGCGGGATCGGCGCACGGGGCGATCACCCGCGACTGGGAGTTCGGGCAGAAGTTCTTGGAACGGCAGCGCGACAAACTGCTCTTTGCGACGGACTACCTCTACATCGGTCAGGACGTGCCGCAGTTCGACATGTGGGAGGCGGCGGATATTTCGGATGAGGCGCGGCGCAAGATCGGCTACGAGAACGCGAAGTCGCTGTTTCGGCTTTAGAGGTTGCTGATTCGGGCTTTATTTCAGGGGATTAAAGGGGGAACACGTCGGTGATTGTCCTTTGCGCCGGAATGATCCGATCAGGATCGACAATGCAGTACAACATCGCTCGACTGTTGACGCAACGCACCGGGACCGGAATAACCCACTATGATCTTGCCCACGAAATGGGCGACGCCGCGCTCGTTTTCTGGGAGCTCGCCAACGATCCGCGACGGATCGTCTTTAGATCGCACGATCTGCGCGACTTTTTCGGCTTGACCGAACCGGACGCGCCGCACATTTGTGAATCGTTGGAGAGCGGGGCGTTGCGGTTGCTGGCGACCTACCGAGACTTGAGGGACGTTGCCGCGTCGTGCAAGCAGAAAATGGGAAAACACGGCGTCGAGTTGGGTAACTTGATCGCAGAAGCGGTGGCGGCGCACCGGTTCATGCGGGCGATTCCGATCTCCGAGCGCGTGTTGTGGCAGCGTTACGAAGATATGTACGATAACGTCGAGGCAGCCGTCTCCGAAGTCGCGGTCGCGCTCGACTTATCCATCGACGAGGCGCTCATCCGTGAAGTCGCCGCTGCGTGCTCCATCAACGCGGCGATGGAGGTGACGTCGACGCTGAAACAACAGATTGTCGACTCCATGCGTCGTTTGCGAATGACCAATCCGCAGTGGGCGGTGGAACTGCGACAACGACAACGCGAGGAGTCTTGGGTGATGTTCGATCCTGATACGATGCTTCACCACAATCACATTTCGCCGACGCGCGGGGTCCCCGGCACATGGTCAACCGTCTTATCCGATGACGAGATCGCCGGACTTTACGAACAGCACAGCGATTGGCTGCGCGAATATGGCTATCTTGACGGGACGCCCATCGCTCACGTTGGAGTCGCCTCATGACGGCTCCCGTGAGAATCGGATTGTTGGGGTTGGGGCAACGCGGGTTGCAGCACTTAAACTCGCTGACGCAACTGCGGGATGAAGGGCTGGTGGAAATCGTCGCGCTGATGGACGCCTTCCCCCAAAACCTTGACCCCGACAAGTTGCGGAGCCACGTCAAGGGGTTGGAACCGAACGCCGTGCACCTGTCCTCCGACTTCCGCGCGACGTTGGACGCCGTCCCGATGGACGCCGTGTGGTTTGCGATCCCGCCCGCCGTTCACAACGGGGAGGTGGTTGCGGCGGCGGAAAAGGGGTTGCACCTGTTCGTGGAAAAGCCCGTCAGCCTGTATCTGGACGAGGCGTTGGCGATGCGGCGCGCCATCGACCAAGCGGGTGTGATCGCAGCGGTCGGGTTCCAACAACGCCATTCCCCGCAAAACGACGCGGTGCGGACGTTTCTCGCCGACAAGAAGCCGCTCATGATAACGGTCGTGAGCAACTCGCCGCTCGAATCGCACAACGTCAAGCACACGCACACCGAGACGTTGGGCGGACCCAAAAACCGCGTCTGGACGGCGAATCTGGAGTGGTCGGGTTCGACGGTCGTCGAGGCGGGCATCCACCAGACCGACCTGATGCGTTACTGGCTCGGCAGCGCGCCGGACTCCGACAAAGGCGATATCGAGTGGGTCGAGGCGAACTACCTCCACCGCGACCCCGACGACATCGAGGACGGCGGCGACAACCCGTACGCCTACCGCGTCGCGTACGGCTTCAAGAACGGCGCGGTGGCGAACCTGCTGTTTTCGCGGTTGCGAAAAGTGTTTTACAGCGACGGCTACAACAGCCTCCTTTGGACGCACGGACACCTGAAGTTCGAGGGGCGCGAGATCGCCGCATACTACTACGACGGCGAGTACCCTCCGAAAGACCGCCCGACGATGGAGCAGTTGCGGCACGTCCTCCCGACGACGCCTCAGCAGGACGACATGACGACGGCGTTGGATCGCGCGTTTGTGAACGCGGTCGCGTCGCGCGACACGAGCGGGCTCCGCAACGACTTCGCCAGCAGCCTGAACAGCCACGCGGCGGTGTTGGGCGCGAACGTGTCAGACAAACTGGGTGGGAAGCGAGTTGTCTTACAAGAACTTCTCTACGATGATGTTTACGCGGAGTTCCGACGAAAACCCGACCGGAAATAGCATCAACCCCCCACGACAGGGCGGAGAAGGAGGCGCGACACATGAATCTCAAACCGATGGTATTGGCGGCGTTGTGCTTCACCCTCACGGCAACCGCAACGTACGGCGAGATAATCCGGTTCGATGACCCCGCCGACTTGAACAGGTTTGAAGTGATCGTCGGAAACGCGGCGTCGATGGAGGTTGCCGACGGTGTGCTCATTGTCACTGCGGAATCCGCCTTCCGCTTCATGCTCGCGGTAAAAGACGTTCGGACGCGAAACGGTGTCGTCTCGTGCCGTGTGCGCTATCTGCCGCCGGTCAAGATCGCCAACGCGCCGCCTGCCGTCCGACCTATCGAGCCGTACGTCGGTGTCTTCTACCGAGGGCAGTCAGGCGCGAATGTCGAGGGTTTCGCCGGGTATCTCACGTATCTCGACTTCGAAGACAACTATGTCAGCGGCTCGCTGGTGAACGCTTGGATCGAAGAAGTGTTTCCCAATGGTCAGGGTGGGCGTTGGGCGTTGGATATCGTGAGTGGAGCCGCTGGAGTCGTGCCGGATTGGGATGGCGAGCCCTCCGAGTCGTGGATTGAATTGAGGGCGGAGTACAAGGGTGGAACGCATACGGTTTACGTGGGAAAACGGGAGCCGTTGCAACCAGCCGTGTTTATTCGCACTGAGGGGATTCGACGGACGATCACCAGCAACTGGCCCGACTATCCCGTGCGTGAGTTGCCGCCGGAACCATATGACGAAGGTATGGTCGGGTTGTTTCTCGCTCTCAGCGGGCAAGGTGTTGGGCGCTTGACGGTTGAGATCGACGACTTCCGGGTAACAGAAGCCCTCGGCGTCGAGCCGCACGGGAAGACGGCGACCACATGGGCGAACTCAAGGCGACGCGCTGATGTTTCCCCTTATCGACATCTCGACATTTGCCGAAATCGGTGCGACAATCTCCGCGTTGTCGAATCTTCGATGACATTGATTTGAAACGTCAACGCGTGAGCAACCTCGACACAAGGTTGCTCTCCCCCACTTACGCGGTACGTTCCCTCATTCAACCCGTTGCCTTCAATCGGGAAACTCCTTAGAGGCGAGACGCCATCAGGGGGGATAAGAGTATCAGGCAACGAAACGACGGGGACGGTCCCGACAACGCATTCGGCTCGGCGAATCGGCGCAAGGGGAGATTGCAAAGTCATCAAACCCCCCCTTCGCCATATCGACTTATTTATGTGAACGGCGGAGCAATCGCATGATGGAAGAAGAAACATTCGATCTCGACCCGGCGACCGACAGCGGACCTCACCGCATCCTCATTGTCGACGACACCCCGCAAAACCTCACACTGCTCGAAGCGATTCTAGGGGAAGCCGGGTACGAACTGATCCCGGCGGTTAACGGCAAAGAAGCGATTTCACTCGCGGAATCCGAATCGCCCGACCTCATTCTGCTCGATATCCGCATGCCGGAGATGGACGGCTTTGAGGCGTGCGAGCGGCTCAAGGCATCGCCGACGACGGCGGATATCCCCGTCATCTTTCTGACGGCGTATGCGGGCGACGAGGAACACGTCATCAGAGGCTTTGAACTGGGCACAGCCGACTACGTCACCAAGCCGTTTCATCACCGCGAACTGCTGGCGCGGGTACGCACCCACCTCGAACTCGGCGAACTGCGGAAAGACCTAGAGAAAAAGGCTGCCGAGGGCAAAGCGGAACTCGAACGCACCCACTTCGAGTTGCAGTTCGCCTACGATCAGCAGCAGCAGTTGGTTGAGGGACTGAACCGCTTCGTGCCGTCCGAGTTTCTCGAACTGCTGGGACATCACAGCGTCATCGCCGTCGATCTGGGCGAACACATCGAGATGGACATCGCCGTGCTGTTCTCCGACATTCGCGGCTTCACGCCCCTCTCCGAACGACTCGGCACGCCGTCGCGCGTGTTCAGTTTCATCAACCACTACCTCACCCACGTCGGACCCGCCATCCATGAGAATAACGGCTATGTGGACAAGTATTACGGCGACGGGGTGATGGCGGTCTTCACAGGCGGCGCGCTCGACGGTATTCGGGCGGGGATTGCGATGCAGGAGGCGGTCAAGGCGTTCAACGTCTCGATTCGCGCGGAATTCGGGTTCGATCCGATCCGCATCGGCATCGGCGTCCATCTCGGCTCGGCGATGCTCGGCACCATCGGGTACGAACAGCGCATGGACGGAACGGTCATCTCGGACGCGGTGAACGTTTCCAGCCGATTGGAAGAACTCACGAAGCATTACGGCGCGAACATCATCGTCAGCGAGCCGATGTTGCACGACCTGCCCAACCGCAAGGCGTTCACGACGCGCGTGCTCGGCAAGGCGCAGGTGAAGGGCAAATCGGAGCCGATCCGCATCTACGAAGTGTTGGACGGCAGTTCGCCGGAATCCATCCAGAGGAAAGCGACGTCGCTGTCCAAATTCGAGGAAGGGTTGGAGCACTTTTACGCCCGCAAGTTCCCCGAAGCGAGCGTTCAGTTCAACCAAGTGCTCGCAAACGACCCCGACGACAAAGCGGCGCGCATGTACTTCCAACGGTCGGCGCAGTACATGGTGCAACCGCCGCCGATTGAGTGGGACGGCGTCGAGGTGTTCACGGTGAAGTGAACGGCGTGAATCTCCCCTGTTCGGCTTGACATCCTATCCCGATGCGGTGAATCTATCGTTACCAACGGTGCAGGTCGATAGAATTCTCGTTAAGGGAGCGTTTGTCACCCCATGAAACGAACACCGATGAGATTGAATCGACGCTGGCGAACATGTTGGGCGTGCGCCTTGTCGATCTTCCTGCCGCTTGTCTCACTGTACGCACGTCCCGATCATCCCCTGATCGTTTTCGCGTCCGAACGCGACGGGACGCAACAACTGTTCACAATGACCCCCGACGGCGGCAACGTCACGAACCTCTCAAACGCGCCGGACGACGAGTACCATTCTCAAGGTCGATGGTCGCCGGACGGTAGCCGGATCGCCTACAATCTCGGTCATGTCACCGTCGTCCAACACGGGGTCAATGTGAGCTACGGCGTTGGCGTGATGGATTGGGATGGAAGCGATCAACGGGAAATCGTCGCGGACGGCTGGCAACCCGCTTGGTCGCCGGACGGACAACGCCTCGCCTACCTGTTGAGCAGAGACGTCTATCTTGTCGATCCCGACATCGGCGAACCGAAAAGATTGACACATTTCGCTACCTGCAACTACATCGACTGGTCGCCGAACGACCGGATTCTCGTCTGCTACTCGACCGTTGGCGGGACACGAATCGAATCGGTTGATCCCGACACGGGAGTCACCGAGTTCATCCTCGATCACGCCGACAAGATGTACTCACCGTCTTGGTCGCCCGACGGGAAGCAAATCGCCTTCTCCGCGAACTTCGAGAACCTCGATTCTCAAACAGAGTACATCTACCTCATGACGCTGTCGGATGGCAGGATTGAGCGATTTACTCCGGTAGATGGTTTTCACTTCTCGCCTCGTTGGTCGCCGGATGGACGGGACATCGTGTTTCATGGGGATCGGGATCGAGGCTCGCGCTCCGACATCTATCGCGCACTCGCCACCAACCCTGAGGCGGAGATGAACCTGACGAACGACCCTGAGGTCACCAATGTTGGAGCGGATTGGTTCGATCCGTCGCTGTCCGTAACACCGATCCTGAAGATGCCCACCGTTTGGGGCGAACTCAAACGAATGCGATAGCGAGGGGAAGCATATGCGCGCCGGAGCCGCCCAAACAAACATCACGCCGCTGATCGGCACGTCGCTCGCGGGAGGCTTCCACGACCGCAAGGGGACGGACGTTCACGACGAGCTCCACGCGAAGGCGATTGTGCTGGACGACGGTTCAACCCGCGTCGCGTTCGTCATCTGCGACATCATCGCCGTGCCGTACGACACGGTGCGCGCTGCCCGCGCGTTGATCGCCGCAACGTGCGACATCCCCGCCGACCATATCCTGATCGCCGCGACGCACACGCACTCCGCCGCGTCGCCGTGCGGACTGCTCGGTGTCCCGCGCGCCGACGACTACATGGATGCGCTGCCGCCGAAGATCGCCGACGCCGTTCAACGCGCCTGCAACCGCATGGTCCCGGTGAAGTGGGGCGTCGCGCTAGGCGAGGAACACCGCTTGTCGTTCAACCGCCGTTTCCGCATGAAAGACGGCTCCGTGATGATGAATCCCGGCGTGCGGAACCCGGAAATCGTCGAGTGTGTCGGGCAGATTGACCCGGACGTGCCCGTTCTTCACCTCGTCCATGCGGAGACGGGCGAGAGCGTCGCGCTGTTGGCGAACTTCGCGCTCCATTACGTCGGCGGCGGAGGCGGCATCAGCGCGGACTACTTCGGCATGTTCGCCGAGAGCGTGCAGAAGATGCGCGGAGAGTCGTTCGTCGTCGCGCTGGCGAACGGCTATTGCGGCGACCTGAACAACGTCGACGTGTCGCGCCACCGCCCGCAACGGAAGGCGTGGGAACAGGCGGAACACGTCGCGCGGTTGTTGGCGATGAACGTCCTGTCGCTGGTGGAACAGATGGAATACCGGGAAG
>JAQBWJ010000068.1 GCA_027625215.1 Candidatus Poribacteria bacterium | reverse complement strand
CCGTCTCCGGCATCAAAATGTACGAGCAAGACCCGCGCGACTACACGGAGGTCGGTTTCACGAACATCGCCACCTATCAACTGCTCGACATCCAACTCGACGGCGACCGACTGCACTACAAGGCGTTCGACATCGACGGCGAGTTGAAGGACGAGTTCGAGATCGTCAAAAACCGTTCCGACCGATAACTACCGTACCGCCTGTGTTAAGGGGGGCGACCAGCCGGTCGCCCCCTACGTACTTGATAGGTTGTTGCATGTCGCCGATTCTCCAAGATTCCGAACTACAGTCGGCTCTCGCCTTCATCCAAGCGCAGTTCGCCGCCGAAGTGGACGACAACAAGATTCCCGCGCTGTCCGCCTCCATCGTCTACGGGGGCGAGGTGCTGTGGCGCGGCGGCTTCGGGCCGGCGAACGTCGCCGCCGACTCTCCAGCCGACGAGAAGACCGTCTACCGCATCGCCTCGATCACGAAACTGTTCACCGCGACCGCCCTGATGCGGCTCCGCGACGCGGGCAAACTGTCGCTGGACGATCCGATCACCAAACACCTGCCGGAGTTCCGCATCCGCGACGCGCACAGCGACGGGTCGGTCATCCGCCTGAAGCACCTCGTCTCGCACACGAGCGGCATCCCGCGCGAGCCGTACCTCGACCACTGGCTGACGGGTCGGGCGCAGTCGTTCGGCGAGATGCTGGCGTCCGTCGCAAACGAGGAGATGCTGCATCCGCCGTCCACGAAGTTTCGGTACTCGAACATCGCCGTCGGGATGGTGGGCGAGGTGATCGCGCGCGCGTCGGGGATGCCGTTCGAGGCGTACATCGAACGGAACGTGCTCCAACCGCTCGGCATGTCGATGACGGCGTTTTCGCTCTCCGACGAAATGAAACGGCATCTGGCGACGGGCTATATTCGGGAAGAGAAGGACGCCGAGCTCGAACCCGTCGAGGAGTGGCATCTGGGCGGCTTGGCGGCGGGCGGCGGCATGTACTCGACCGTTGAGGACATGGCGAAGTTCATCGCGTTTCAGTTTGAAGGCAAGGCGGACGTGCTCGCGCCGGGCTCGGTGCGGGAGATGCGTCAGCCCGTCCACGCGAAAGGGGCGGACTCTTACGGGGTCGCGTGGTCGCTGTCGTCGCAAGAAGGCGTCTCGACGGTTGGACACGGAGGCGCGTTGTACGGCTTCCGCACGCATCTGTTGCTCGCGCCGGAAAAACGGCTCGGCGTTGCCGTCTTCGTCAATATCGCGCACAATCCGTTTGGGGGCGCGAGTCGCGCGCTGCGGCACCTGATCCCCGTCATCGAGCGGGCGGAGGCGCGCGTGAATGAGCCGCCGAGTCGACCGGAGCCGCCTTCATCGTCGGAACGTTATGTCGGGAAATACCGCTGGAGGGGCTTCGGCGACTTGTGGGTGAGCGTTCACCACAACGCGCTCGTCGCGCATGACGAGGAGTTCCCCAAAGACAACGATCCCGCGCTGGAGTTCGACGTCGAGGACGATGCGGGGCATTGGTTTCGAGTGCGGGGCGGCGCGTCGGACGGCGAGCGGGCGCGGTTCGACATGGACGCGAACGGCGTCGCCCATCGGCTGTGGATCGGCGCGTACCCGTACGACCGACGCGACACGAACCAAGCGGGAGGAAAAAACCATTGAAGAACTTTTTGGGCATCGTCATCGCCGTCTGCCTGCTCTATCTCTGTGTGATGCAGACGGTGCAGGTCGTCACGATCATCAAAACGGCGGAGTTCGCGCGGCAGGAGATCGAAAAAGCGAATTAGGGTGTCGCCGTTTTGTCGCAGGGGGCGGACTGGCGGGTCGCCCCCTACGTACTCCATTGGTGAAGGTCTGTAACCTCGTATGAAAAACGAACCGTTCGGCACGTTTTCGATTGTCGCGTTCGACAAGAAATCCGACGATCTCGGCGTTGCGGTGGCGTCGAAGTTCTTTGCGGTGGGGGCGGTCGTGCCTTGGGCGAAGGCGGGCGTCGGGGCGATTGCGACGCAGTCCCACGCGAACACGACGTTCGGACCCAATGGACTCGCGCTCCTGAAAACGGGCGACGCGCCCGACCGCGTGCTGCGCCAACTCACCGACGCGGACGACAACCGCAAAGACCGACAAGTCGGCATTGTGGACGCCAATGGGCGCGCCGCCAACTTCACGGGCGAGGGCTGTCACGGATGGGCGGGCGGCATACTCGGCGACGGGTTCGCCGTTCAGGGGAACATCCTCGTCGGCGAGGCGGTGGTTGAACACATGGCGAAGGCGTACGAGACGGCGGAAGGCTCGCTGGCGGACCGACTGATGGCGGCGATGGACGCGGGCGAGGCGGTGGGTGGCGACTCGCGCGGGAAACAGTCCGCCGCGATGCTCGTCGTGCGGGAACACGGCGGCTATGCGGGCTTCAACGACCGCTACATCGACCTCCGCGTGGACGATCATGCGGAACCGCTTGTCGAACTGCGCCGTTTGTTGAACCTGCGGCTCGGTCGGTAATCGTATACTTGACGCAAAGGCGTCCACTTAAAAACTCGTCCCCCCGCCTCCGAACTCAATCGGCGCGCGGACGCGAGTGGGAGAAGGGAGGACGCGAACGCAAAACCGTTGCGGGGAAAAATGGACGGAGGTCTAAAAACGAATGAACGTCAAAGGGTATCTCTTACAGCCGAGAGCAAAACTGAACAAGGCGGCGCTGTCGGGACAAACGCTTGACGGCGCGAAACTCGCGTCGGCGATCATGACCAGCATCGACCTGCAAGAATCGAGCATGAAGTCGGTTGATCTGAGCGGCGCGGACGTGAGCGAGGGGAATCTGCGCGGCGCGTACGTCGCCGGATCGAACCTAGCCGCCGCGCGGTTCACCGGAGCCAACCTGCGCGACGCGAACTTCTACGGCGTCAACCTGCGCCGCGCGATCCTGCTGAACGCGCAGATGCAGAACATCAACCTGCAAGGCGCGACGCTCACCGACGCGAACTTACAGGGCGCAAACCTGTCCGGCGCGAATATCGACTGGGCGGACATGCAGGGCGCGAACCTCAAAGGCGCGAACCTCGATCATACCATCCACGAAAACGCGCGGCTTCAAGGGGCGCGGTACGACAAAAAGACCGTGTTCCCCGAAGAGTTCGATCCCGCCGAACGGGGGATGGCGCTCGACCCGTCCTAACGAGGTGTCTAAGAAATCCCAAACCTAATAGGGTGTCCATTCTGAGGGTCCGTGCCGATTGACAGTTTAGGGGCATCGGATATTAGTCGGTGCAAACGGACAATGTCGTGAAGTCCGATGTTCATCCCACTCAAACCGACAGCCGTTGCTCTTGCACGAACGCCAGATTCGCGGCGGCGGATGCCACCGGGTCATCGCCCGGCGGCGCGTCGATGACGGCGTACCCGTCGTACTCGGCTTCTTCAAGATAGGTCATCAGCGGGATGAAGTCGATCTTGCCGATCCCCAACGGGCGGATCGTCCCTTCGGCGTCCATGTCGCGGAACCGTATCTGCCGCACGATGCCGCCCAACTCGGCGAGCGCTTCGGCGGGGTTTTCGCCGCGTTGAACCGCGTCCGCAATATCGTAATCGACTTTGAGGTAGTCCGAGCCAACGTCGTCCAGCAGTTTCAACGTCTCTTTCGCGGAAAGCGTCGTGCCGACGCAGAGCGTCACGCGGTAAGCGTCCGCGATGACCGCCGCTTCCTTCAGCATGGCGAGCGCTTGACGTTTCTGTTTGGGCGTTTCAATCGCCTGTTTGCCGCGAAACGCGACGAAGACGCATCGCGCCTCAATCACCGACGCGCGCGGGATGAGCGCGTTCAGCAGTTTTTGCGCGCCGTCGATTGCCTTGTCGTCGTCGAACCCGAAGGTCTGAAAGCGTTGCAGGTAGAGCGAGGCGATCTCGATCCGCGAATCGTTGCGGAAATCGCGCAGTTCGGTCATGCCCTGTCGTGTCCAGATCGGGTGTTCGCGCAGACTGCGCCCGCCGAGCGTCATTTCAACGCCGCGATAACCGAGGTTGTGCGCGATGTCGAATACGCGGTCGATTGCGTTTTTCAAGCAGGCGTCACGTATCGCCAGTTTCATGCAGACTCCATCCGCTCACGCGATCTTGCGTTCCCCTGACTAAAGGGTAGGCGATGCGAACGGAGAAAGGCAATTTTAGCGTGATTCGTTCGTCATTTTAGAGCGTTTAGGACGCCGAGACGGTTTTCAGGTAATCCGCGACCGCCGTTTGCTCGAACCGTTCCGCCACTTGCAGCGCGTTCAGTTCGCCGCCCATCGTATAGGCGAGTACGTAGCCGCCCGGCGCGTTTCGGTCGGTCGTCTGCGCCTTCAGGCACGACGGGTCCGCTTCGACCTCCGCCTTAACTCGGTTGAGGTCGCCCAACGCCGCGTAGAGCAATACGTCGCCCTCCGCGCCGCGATCAACCAGATGCTGCGCCACTTTGGGACGCGCGCGCACCAACCACTGCGCGGGTGTCCCTAAATGGTCGTTGTCCTTGAAATTGATGTCCGCGCCGTGATCCAAGATCGTGTCGGCGACGAAGCGGGTCGCGGAATAGTGCAGCGGACTCATGCCGTCGGGACCGTGTTCGTTCACGACTTCGGGCGTTTTGTGGAGAATCTTGTGGAGGTCATCGACCTTGTTCAACCCGGCGGCTCCCCATGCGTCGAGCGTCGCGCCGCGCGACAGCAGGTATTGGGCGAACTCCTCGTTGAACGCGACCATCGACCCGGCGACGTGGTGCATCGCCGAGAAGCCGCCCGCCCACCACCCGCTTTTCGCGTTGATATCCGCGCCGAAGTCGAGCAGCGCGTCGACCGTCTCGCGGTCGTGACGACCCGCCGCTTCGATGAGCGCGGTGCCGTCGAACCAAAACCATGTCGCGTCGATGTTCTCGACCAGCGACGGGTTCGCTGCCAGCAGTTCTCGCGTTTTCGACGCCGTTTTGTTGCGGACGCTCTCGATAAACGACTGTTTTAACGCCTCATTCATGTGTCGTACTTCTCCTTAGATTGGGGGTGACGCGATCATCGCACCGTCTTCTTTTAGGTGTGGCGATGACGCCGGATCGTTAAGTTGAATCTCTTGGGGAACGAGTCGGTAGAGGGAAGCGTTACGATTCGCCATCAGGTATACTGCGGTGAAGAAGATGCGATTAGATCGGGTATATTGGACAGCAGAAAACGTCATCGGCATGAACGGTGGTCGGACGGTTGGCGCGACTTGCCGAATCAGGGACGTGTTTATTTTCGTATCGTGCCGGGCTATGCGCGTGGTTTCGCGGTTTATACGCTTACGACAGACGCCGATGAAGCAACTCAGACCTTCTATCAGGTGGTGTATGACCTTCAGGGTAATCCCCTGGAATCACACCGGAAATATCCGACGGACAGCGGGCATCAGCAGATGCCGGTACGTCGCCGATAAGAGTTCGATGGGATGAATACCATGGAAAAGGAACTGACGCGGTACGATGTTGCGGACCGCATCTTGGAACATCTCCACGGCAGCCTGTCGCTGGAAGACTTCGTGGCATGGGCGAACAACGAGATCGCCGACATGCGTTTCGCGGACGACAAGTTCGACGAGATCGCCGAGATCGTGTCGAGGATCGGCGTCGCCGACAAATCGGACTTTGAACTGGGTGAGGAGCAGTACCGAGTGTTCCTGGTTCAACTTGGTTGCGAGGAAATGCTTGCTGCGCAGTCCGCAGGATAGCAGACCGTCGCCTTTCGCACGCCGCAGCACGAACGTACCCGAACCCTCCAACGATTCCGAAGTTCCAATCCATAAAGAGACAAATCGCATGAAGCGAACAGTCCGGCGCACAATCCTATGGATTATCGTCGTCAGTGGCTTGGGCGCGACCGTGTTCCTGCCTGAGAAGGCATTGGGCGATAGTGATGTCGGCGGCGACCACCAACGTTCCGAACGCGCGGCGACTTCGTTCAGCGTCCCCAAGATGTGGGAGTACGGGCGTCCGCTGATCGCTCCCGAAATACGCGGCGCGAATCGCAGTCGCGCGCAGAAGGACCCGAGCGTCGTGTTCTTCGAGGGCAGATGGCATGTCTTCATGACGGTCAAACTGGAAGGCAAAACCGCCATCGAGTACTGTTCGTTCAAGACGTGGGACGAAGCCGACCGCTCCGAACGAACGCTGCTCGACATCAGCGACAGCGACTATTTCGGCGCTCCCCAAGTCTTCTACTTCAGACCGCACGCGAAATGGTATCTGATCTATCAGATGGGCGCTCCCGGCGCGAACATGATGTGGGTCGCCCATTCCACGACGAGCGATATCGCCGACCCGCGCTCGTGGACGCGCGCCGCGCCGATCCTCGACGGCGGGGCGAACGATCCCCGACGGGAAGGCGGACTCGACTACTGGATCATCTGCGACGACGAACGAGCCTATCTCTTCCTGACCAACCTGAACGGCAAAATGTGGCGGTTGTGGACCAATCCGGAGGACTTTCCGCGCGGATTCGACCATTGCGAACTCGCGCTTGACGCCAAAATCTTTGAGGCGAGCCACACGTACAAACTTTTGGGAATGGATCAGTATCTCACCGTCATCGAAGAAAACGGGCGGCGATACTACAAAGCCTACGTCGCAAATCGGTTGGATGGCGAGTGGACGCCGCTTGCCGATACCGCCGAACACCCCTTTGCCGGGTGGAACAATATCCGCCCTGCGGAGGGCATCGAGCCGTGGACGGATAACATCAGTCATGGAGAGTTGATTCGAGCGGGGTACGATGAGACGTTGACGGTCGATCCCGCCGACCTGCGGTTGATCTTTCAGGGCATGTGGTACCGAGACAAGTCGGGACAGAACTACGGTCAGTTCCAGTGGCGAATCGGCGCGTTGACGCCTGTTTCCGACCCGTGACACACTCGCCCCGTCGAATCGGCGCAATCTACATCGTCGGGTTGTGGGTGCGTCTAATGAACCAATTCATGCGCGCCGCCAACCATCCATTTCCCTCCCGTTTCTGCTATCCTCAGATTCCCGAACTCATCGCTTCAGATTCCGGGGGTCATGCGAGGGGAAATTGAGCACATCATGAAAATCACCGACCTGACAACCGCCGTCGTGCGCGGTCACGGCTGGAACACGCTCATCAAGATCGAGACGGATGAGGGCATCACGGGCATTGGCGAGTGCATTCACGGCGGCGGCGGCGTCACGCTGCTGCTGGACGACATGAAGGCGTTGCTCGTCGGCGAAAACCCGATGAACTGGGACATGCTCTTCGAGAAAATCCGACGCCGCTACATCTTCGACGGCGCGTTGGCGGGGAACGTCGTCACGGCGCTGTCGGGCATCGACATCGCGCTGCTTGATCTGGTCGGCAAGGCGTTGGGCGTGCCCGTTTATCAACTGCTCGGCGGCAAGTTCCGCGACAGCGTGCGCCTGTACGCCGACTGCCATGCCGGGAAGGACAACGACCCCGCGTCGGCGGCGGCGAAGGCGAAGTGGGTGGTCGAACAGGGCTTCGACGCGCTCAAGTTCGATCTGGACGACCCCTCAAGTCCCGACAAACTCGACCGCTGGAACCCTTCGGCGTCGCGCATGGAAGTCTCGCGCATGGTGGAACTGGTCGCCGCCGTCCGCGAGGCGGTCGGCCCCAACGTCGATCTGTGCGTGGACATGCACGGCAGGTACGACATCGCCGCCGCGTGCGAGGTCGCCCGCAAGTTGGAACCGTTCAACCTCATGTGGCTGGAAGAGCCGATCCCCCCTGAAAACATCGCCGCGATGCGCGAGGTGAAACTGAACTCGCCCATCCCCATCTGCGCCGGAGAAAGCCTCTACCTGCGATGGGGCTTCCGCGACCTCATCGAACAGCAGGCGGTCGATCACATCATGCCCGACCTGCCGAAGTGCTGCGGGCTGACGGAAGGCAAGAAGATCGCCAATATGGCGGAGCTCTACTACATCGGGTTTTCGCCGCACAACGTTTGCGGACCCATCGGCACGGTCGCGTCTGCGCATTGCTGCGGGAGCGTTCCCAACTTCCTCGTGCTGGAGTGGCATTGGATGGAACGCGCTCATTGGCACGAGTTGGTGATCGCCGACCCGCCGATCATTCAGGGCGGCTACCTCCCGCTGTCCGACAAGCCGGGACTCGGCGTCGAACTGAACGAAGAGGCGGCGCGGAAGTACCAAAAGCCCGGCACGTTGTTCTTCGGGCAACCGTAAAGGGGGCTCCTCATCCGCCGC
>JAQBWJ010000067.1 GCA_027625215.1 Candidatus Poribacteria bacterium | reverse complement strand
TCTCAAAACTCAAAGACGACCCTGAGTACATGACCCTCGAACTCTGCGAAGACATTGCCAACCAGATCAATTCGATGATTCGGCGCGAAGGGATCAGCGAGGAGGAGCTCGCCAAGCGGATCGGGCGGTCGATGAAGTTTGTCGATGAAATGCTGTACGGCAAACCGAATCTCACACTGACGACGCTGGTACAGGTCGCTCTCGCGCTTGGGTGGCACGTCGATGTTGCGTTCGACAAGCGGGAGACGCACCGTGAACGCGCCTACCAACGCGATCAGAAATGGCGCGCCGACTTCTCCGAACCGACGGAGGAACGCCTCGCCTCCGACTAAACGACAATCCACCTGTTATCATTGACCGTTTGAATGAGCCATGCACTCTCTCACCGTTGGATTAAGTAGGAACCGAACCGATGCCACTGGTCGTTCATAAATACGGCGGCTCGTCCGTCGCGGACGTGGAAAAGATACGGAACGTCGCCAAGCGCGTCGTTCAGACCAAACTGGACGGCAACGACGTGATCGTCGTCGTCTCGGCGATGGGCAAGACGACGAACAACCTGATCGCCCTCGCCAACGAGATCACCGCCGCGCCGCCCGAACGCGAGATGGACATGCTGCTGGCGACGGGCGAGCAAGTCACCATCGCGCTGCTGGCGATGGCGATTCACGCGATGGGACACCGCGCCGTCTCGATGACGGGTCCGCAGGTCGGCATCCTCACGGACGGCTCGCACAGCCGCGCGCGCGTCACCCATGTGCGCGACGACCGTGTCCGCGAAGAGCTCGCCGAAGGGAACGTCGTCATCGTCGCCGGATTTCAAGGCACGACCATCGACGGCGAGATCACGACGCTCGGACGCGGCGGCTCGGACACAACGGCGGTCGCCATCGCCGTCGCGCTGAACGCCGACGTGTGCGACATCTTCACCGATGTGGACGGCGTCTACACCGCCGACCCCCGCGTCGTGAAAAACGCTCGGCGGCTGGACGTGATTACCTACGAAGAGATGTTGGAGTTGGCGAGTCTCGGCGCGAAGGTGTTGCATTCGCGGTCGGTGGAACTCGCGTGGAAATACCGCATCCCGCTGAGGGTGCGCTCGACGTTTACGGAAGATGAGGGTACGCTGGTCGTCCACGAATCGATGATCGAAGACATGGAGCGCGTCGTCGTCAGCGGCGTGACGGCGGACAAGAATCAGGCGAAGGTGTCGCTGCGGGACGTGCCGGACAAGCCGGGCATCGCCGCGCAGGTGTTCCGCGCGATCTCCGACGCGGGCATCAATATCGACATGATTATTCAGAACGTCGGGCACGACGGCAACACGGATTTGTCATTCACCGTGCCGCGCGACGATTTGAGAAAGACGCTCGCCATCGGGCGCGACATCTGCGACAAGATCGGCGCAACGAAGATCGAACCCGCCGAGAACATCGCCAAAGTCTCCGCCGTCGGCATCGGCATGAAAAGTCACTCCGGCATCGCCGCGCGCATGTTCGAGACGTTCGCGCACGCGGGCATCAACATTCACATGATCTCCACGTCGGAGATCAAGATTTCGTGCGTCATCGACCTCGAACACGCCGACCGCGCCGTCCAACTGCTGCACGACCAGTTCCAACTGGGGGAAGTCGCCGCCGCGTCATAACCGTCATGTTGTTGTGTCTGCGTCTCTGTTTTGGACTTCTTATTACGGGGAAATAGTCACTCATGTCATTCTGAGCGAAGCGAAGAATCCCGACTTCCACGCATGTAATCCGGGATTCTTCGTCGCTATGCTCCTCAGAATGACAGGTTGACGACGAAGTCCAACCCTCGATCTCTTTCATGTCGAAGGGAATCATCACATGGCATCTCTGTTGGAATTCAACGTCAGCCAACTGCCGAACTACGAGACGCGCTCCTTCGAGTTTGAGATCGCGCCGAACGAAGCGGACTTGACCGAATTGGACGACGCCGCAACGCTCGTTTCGCCCATCTCGGTGATCGTTGAAGCGACCCGCACCGACGACGATGTCAACATGACGCTTGACGTGTCCGTTGAGGCGGAATATGTTTGCGGACGTTGCGTCGATCCGATTTCATCAACGCTCGAATCGCGGTTTTCGATCTTCTATCAGCCGATGGCGGAACGTCCCGACTACTTGGAAGACGAAGAGGAAGTTGGACTCGGCTACTACGAAGACGCTATTATAAACATCCGTGACGACATACGCCGGTACTTGCTGATCGAAATCCCGATGTGGCCCATATGTCGTGAAGACTGCGCCGGTCTTTGTCACCGTTGCGGCGCGAACCTGAACCGAGAAGCGTGTACCTGCGAGAGTACGCAGCAGACCCAGCGACGCACGCGACTCGGCGATAAACTGGACTCGATTTTAGGATTGGCATAGAACCCAACGCCGAACGAGACTTATCGTGGGAAGGTAACAGGTAAGGAACGATGGCACATCCAAAGCATCGAATGTCGCAATCGAAGACGCGCATGCGTCGGGCGCACGACTTTTTGACGCCCTCCAATCTGATCAATTGCGCCAACTGCGGGCATAAAGTGCGTCCGCATCGCGCCTGCCGCGCCTGCGGCTACTTCAAGGCGCACAAATGGCATCGCCCCGTCCTGACGGTAGACGTCGACTAATCGCGCGTTAGGGAAGCATGAGTATGAGGCGTTACGCGGCAGTGCTCGGCACCGGTTCCGCCGTGCCGGACAAGGTGATCACCAACCACGACCTCGCGCAGATGGTCGATACCACTGACGAGTGGATCCGCCAGCGCACCGGCATCGTGGAGCGGCGCGTCGCCGAAGAAGGCATCGCCAGTTCCGATCTCGGCGCGTTGGCGTCGAGCCGCGCGTTGGAAGCGGCGGGCGTCGATCCGAACGACCTCGACATGATTCTCTGCTCAACCATCTCCCCCGACATGTCGTTCCCCTCGACGGCGTGCCTCATTTCACGCGCGTTGGGCATCGAGAAGCCGATCCCCGCGATGGACCTCGCCGCCGCGTGCAGCGGGTTCTCGTACGGCTTGCAGATGGCGGACGGGTTGATTCGTTCCGGCATCAACGAGAAGGTGCTCGTCGTTGCGGCGGAAACGCTGACCCGGTACGTCGATTGGACCGACCGCGCGACCTGCGTGCTGTTCGGCGACGCCGCCGGAGCCGTCGTGCTCGGCGCGACCGACCCGAAGGCGGGCGAAGAGACGGGCATCCTCTACTCGAAACTCGGTTCGCTGTCTCAGTACTCGGATGTGAGTCTGCTCGGCGTCCCGGCGGGTGGCTCGCGCAAGCCCGCGTCGGCGGAAACGGTTGCCGGACGCGAGCATTTCATCCAGATGCAGGGGCGCGAGGTGTACAAACTCGCCGTCTCCACCCTGCCGGACGCCGCCAGCGACACGATCTCCGAAGCGGGACTGACGCCGGACGACATCGACCTCATCATCCCGCATCAGGCGAACATCCGCATCATGGAAGCGTTTGTCGGGCGGCTCGGTTTGACGATGGATCGCGTTTATGTGAACATCGACAAGTACGGCAACACGTCGTCCGCCAGCGCGCCGCTCGCGTTGGATGAAGCGGTGCGGCTCGGTCGCGCCAAGAAGGGCGATACGGTGATGCTGATTACCTTCGGCGCTGGATTCACTTGGGGCGCGAACATCGTTCGGCTCTAAGTAACGTCCCCTTAGTTTGACTTTCCCCACTGGCGTTTTCATCAAAAAAACCTCCGTTGACCCCCTCAGATCAACCACCACGAGAGTTTTCACGCATCCTACTATGAGTAAAACGGCGTTTCTCTTTCCGGGTCAGGGATCGCAGACGGTCGGCATGGGGCGATGGCTCGATGAGATACCGGAGGCGCGCGCCATTTTCGACCGCGCGGCGGAACTCGGCTTCGACGCCCGCGCCGTCTGCAACGCGGACGAGGACTCCCTCAACCAGACCGACAAGACCCAACCCGCCATCTTCACCGTGTCCGTTGCAACGCTGGAAGCGTTGAAGGCGCGCGGTGTTGCGTGCGACGCCGTCGCGGGGCACAGTCTGGGCGAACATACCGCGCTCGTCGCGGCAGGCGTCGTGTCGTTCGAGGCGGGACTTGAGATCGTGCGGGAGCGCGGCGCGTTGATGGCGGCGGTCGGCAAAGACCGCGCGGCGGGGGTGATGGCGGGGCTGGGACTCGAAGACGATCTCGCCGAAGCGATCTGCGAACAGGCGACCCGCAAGGACGAAATCGTCACGATTGCGAATTACAACTGTCCCGGACAGATCGTCATTTCGGGCGATCTCGCCGCCCTGTCAAGGGCGGGCGAACTGGCGATGGCGGGCGGCGCGAAACGGGTGATCCCGCTGCGCGTCTCCGGCGCCTTCCATTCGCCCCTGATGGAGAAGCCGCAGAACGAGTTTGAAGAGGTGATCGCCGAACACGCATTCGCCCTGCCGAACGTCGCCTTCTACCCGAATGTGACAGGCAAGGCGGAACGCGATCTGTCGAAAATACGGACGTACGCCGTCTCGCAGATGACGAGCCCCGTGCGGTGGGAAGACACGATTCGGGAGATGGACGACGACGGCATCGAACGGTACGCCGAGGTGGGTCCCGGCAAGGTGTTGGCGGGGCTGAACCGACGCATCCTACGCAACGCGCCGGTCTGGACGACCGACTCGGCGACGGAACTGGAAGAGGTCGCGCATGTTCTCACTCAAGGATAAGGTCGCGCTCGTCACGGGGGCGAGTCGCGGCATCGGCAAAGCGATTGCGCTCGCCTACGGGCGACAGGGCGCGAAGGTGATGCTCTGCTCGCGGACGGAATCCACCCTGAACGCGGTCGCGGACGAAATCCGCGCGGCGGGCGGCGAGGCGCAGGTGTTCGCAGGCGACGTGTCCGACCTGTCCGTTGCGGACGAGGCGGTCGCCTCAACGGTCGTCGCGTTCGGGCGGATGGACATTCTCGTGAACAACGCGGGCATCACGCGCGACACGCTCATCATTCGGATGAAGGACGACGATTGGGCGAACGTCATCGAGACGAACCTGACGGGTCCGTTCGCCTTCACACGCGCCGCCGCAAAGGTTATGATGAAGCAGCGGTACGGGCGCATTATCAACGTCTCGTCCGTCGTCGGGATGATGGGCAACGCGGGGCAGGTGAACTACGCGGCGTCGAAGGCGGGACTGATCGGCATCACCAAGTCGCTGGCGAAGGAGCTCGGCTCGCGCAACGTCACGGTGAACGCGATTGCGCCCGGCTTCATCGTCACCGACATGACGGACGGTCTTTCCGACGACATGAAGGCGAAAGTGAGCTCCGCGATCCCGCTTGGCGACTTCGGCAATGCGGACGATATCGCGGCGGCGGCGTGCTATCTCGCGTCCGATGAAGCGCGTTATGTGACGGGACAGACGCTTCAGGTGGACGGCGGGCTGTTAATGTAGATACGATTGCTTCGGTTTGGAGGGACGTTCGACAAGCGGGCGTCTCCGTTCGAGTTTTGAAAAAGGCGTTCCCGACACGCGGGCGCGCGCTCATGGAGGAAGAAGAAATCCATGTCCGATAACGCTGAAAAGATTCGTGAGATCATCGCCCGTGAGTTGGGCGTCGACATCGAACAGGTGACGCCCGATGCGTCCTTTATGGACGATCTCGGCGCGGACTCGCTCGACACGGTCGAACTCGTCATGGCGTTCGAGGAAGCGTTCGGCGTCGAAATCCCGGACGAAGACGCGGAAAAAATCCGCACGGTGAAGGACGCTTTGACCTATATTGACAGCAAGGAAGCGTAGTTCGTTCGTCCTCTGACCGTCTTTTTTCCCTCTCCCGACGCGAGGGAAAAAATAACGCAACCTCTCAAGACACCTCACCCCCCAAAGGTACAACGAGGAGACCGATGGAACGAGTCGTCATTACAGGGATGGGCGCGATCACGCCGCTCGGCTTGTCCTTAGACGAGTTTTGGGACGGCTTGATCGCCGGGAAATCCGGCGTCACGAACGTCACGCACTTCGACGCCTCTATCGTGCGAACGCAGATCGCGGGCGAGGTCAAAGGGTTCGACGGAGAACGTTACCTCGACCCGAAGGACGCGCGCCGGATGCCGCACTTCATTCAGTTCGCGGTCGCGGCGGCGCATCAGGCGGCGGAACACGCCAAGTTGGAAAAGGGGTCGTTCGACCCGAACCGCGCGGGCGTGCTTGTCGGATCGGGCATCGGCGCCATCGGCTTCATCGAGGAGCAGCACGAGATTCTGAGAACGAAAGGCGCGCGTCGCGTGTCCCCGTTCTTCGTGCCTCACGAGATCATCAACATGGCGTCCGGCAAAATCTCCATCGACCTCGACCTGCGCGGACCCAACTCCGCCGCCGTGACCGCCTGCGCCTCCGCGAACAACGCGATGGGCGAGGCGTACCACATCGTCAAACGCGGCGACGCGGACGTGATGGTGACGGGCGGCACCGAGTCCTCGATCACCCCGTTGGCGTTCGCGGGCTTCTGTTCGATGAAGGCGATGTCCGAGCGCAACGACTCCCCCGAAACGGCGAGCCGCCCCTTCGACGCGACCCGCGATGGGTTTGTCATGGGCGAAGGCTCCGGCGTGTTGGTGTTTGAGTCGTTGACCCACGCGAAGGCGCGCGGCGCGACGATCTACGGCGAGGTGATCGGCTACGGCATGAGCAGCGACGCCCACGATATCGTCAGCCCGCCCGAAGACGGCGAAGGCGCGACCCGCGCGATGCTCGCGGCGATCAAACAAGCCGGGCTGCAAACAACCGACATCGACTACATCAACGCGCACGGCACGTCGACGCCCATCGGCGACCTCGCGGAGACAGCGGCGATCAAGACGGTCTTCGGCGAGTACGCCTACCAAGTGCCGATCAGTTCGACGAAATCGGTGACGGGGCATCTGCTCGGCGCGACGGGTTCCATCGAGTTGATCGCGTGCATCAAGACGATGTTGAACGGGTTGATCCCCCCGACGATGAACCTGCACGAGCCCGACCCGCAGTGCGATCTGGACTACGTGCCGAACAAAGCGCGCGCCGCGAGGGTGGACATCGCCATGTCGAACTCGTTCGGCTTCGGCGGTCACAACACGACCCTCATCGTCCGCAAGTGGGGTGAGTGAGCGAGAGTGAGTCCGGTGGAGTGTGCATCCACCCATTTCTTACCATCCCACCACCTGTCATTCCGAACTACTGTGAGGAATCTCTCCGAACGTATTGGCAGGAATCGGAGAGATTTCTCTGCGCTACGCGCGATCCCCTTCGGGGATTGGTCGAAATGACGTGTGAGGCGGACGCCGGGGGGTTGGTCTGTCAATATCGCTCCGATCATCCATCATGGAAAGCGCCACCCTTCTTCGAGCAACCACAAAAGCCCAATTCATGCCCCATCCGATTGAAACCGCGCTCGGCTACGGTTTCCAAGACAAAACGTTGTTGGAGACCGCGCTCCGTCACCGATCCGCGTCATCGGAGACGGACGGCGACTCCACATCCCCCGATGAACCGCCCCTCCCCGACAACGAACGTCTCGAGTTTCTCGGCGACGCGGTGATCGACCTCGCCATTCGCGTTGAACTGTTCCACCGACACCCGTCGGCGTCCGAAGGCGACTTGACCCGATGGCGGGCGTACTTGGCGAGTCGGGGGACATTCGCCTCCATCGGACGACGCTTGGGGCTGGAGCCGCACATCCGGCACGACCTGCCCCCAACAAACGGACACCCCTCCCAAGAAGAACGGATGCTGGCGAACACGGTCGAAGCGTTGTTCGGGGCGATATACTGCGACGCCGGGTATGAAACGGCGCGAAAACTCGCCGTACGCGCGCTGGAGCCGGAAATCGCCGCGATGGACACCGACCCCTACTTCGGCAACTACAAGAACGCCTTGCAGACCGCTTGGCAGCAGTTGGCGTCGAAGCCGCCCGAATACCGCGTTGTCGAAACGACGGGGCTGACCCACGCGCCGCACTTTGAAGTCGCGGCGATGTTGGGCGTGGCGGAGGGCTGTCGCGGTTCGGGCTGGTCGAAGCGGGAGGCGTCTCAGAACGCGGCGAGAGAGACGTTCACGCGGTTCACGTCAGACGACGAATGGCGCGCGGACATTCTTCAACAGAACGGCATCCCCCTCGAATCAACCCCCAACGACGCGGAGGGCGCGTGAATGGCGACCGCATTCGTCGGACTCGGCTCGAACGTCGGCGACCCGTTGAAGCATCTGCAATCGGCGGTGAG
>JAQBWJ010000066.1 GCA_027625215.1 Candidatus Poribacteria bacterium | reverse complement strand
AAGGGGAAGGTTCCGCGATTCGTGGGCGCAGGTCAAGAGGAACGACCCGCCTCGCGTCCGTACCCCGTCATCTCGACGTAGCCGTTGCCCGACACGTCGCGCCCGCCGACCGAGCCTTCCACTCGAACCGCGCCCTCCCAATACCGAAAGCCGACGTTCAACTCCTGATTGGGGAGCCACGCCTCCGTCGTCAGGTCGATGCCGCGCGACGGCACGCGCACGCGCCATCGAATCGGGTATGACGCCCCATCCGTCGGACTTTCCCATCGTTGCAAGGGTTCCAGTTCGATCTCATCGCGCGTCAGCGAGACGGATGCGCCGTCCGCCTCAACCCACGTCCCGAAGGCGTACGGGGCGTTTTCATCTTTGTCGCGCAGGCGGGCGATCATCAGGTCGCGCCCGTCGTCCAGTTGCAGGGCGAACCAGTCCCATCCGACCTGATTCGGTTCGAGGACGCTCGTGCTCCACTCCCGGTCCATCCACGACAGCCCTGAGACGGCGTAAGTCGCGTCTCCGACGGTGATCGTCCCGGCGGTCGGCATCCGCGTCATCGAGTAGTAGTAGGAGGCGTTGTTGGGGTCGGGTCCCTTTTGGCTCAACCCCTTTTCGCCGTTCAGGACAATCGGTTTCGCGGAATCGAGCGTCAGGTTGATCGACACGTCGCCCTCCGCCGCCGTCAGGGTCATGGGGAGCGTCGCGTTCGCCGCGCCCGTCACCGACCACGATTCCACCCAAACGCGAAACGGCGACGCCTCCGCGCCCGCCAAGCCCACCGCCCCGCGCGACAGCCGATCAAACGCGACGAACCGTTCGCTGTCAACGTCCGTCACCGCGAAGTGCGCGAGGTAGACCTGATTCGTCGCCCATGCGGAGTCGCGCTCGGGCGCGTCCGGCGACAACGCGCTGCGGAAGAAGGTGAGTTGATAGCCGAAGTGTCTGCCCGCCGGAGTGTCGAGGTTTCCGGTGACGTACCACCACTCGATGCGATAGTAGGGGTGGGCGGCGTGGTCTTGGGGGAAGACGAACACGCGGGGTTGAGCGGCGCGCGCGAAGCCTTCCGTCGAAGCGCCGCCGACCGCCTCCGCGACGGACATCGTTGCGCGCACGTCCTGAGCCGTTTCGGAGCCGCGTTGCAGCGCGAGGCTCACGCCAACAACCGCCAATACGCCGATTAAAAGCGTCCATAAGGGGAAATATCGGCGGAACACTCGGTAGACTCCTGATGACGGGGTGTGCGGCGCGCTTCATTGTATCGCATGAGAAACGGCTTGGAAGGGGAACGACAAAAATGCGAGCGAGGAATCTGGCGTACTTCGTGGCGGGGTGTGTGAGCGTCGTGTTGTGTCAGGTGGCGTTGCAACTGGCGTCGGTGGCGATTGCGGACGAGTCGACGGGCGGGTCGGACGCGGTGATGCGGCGGCTGGAGGTGGAATCGTTGGTGGTGACGGGGGAACTACAGGTCGTGTCGCCGGAGGGGGATGCGTCGATCCGGATGTTTTCAGATGGGAAGAGCGCCGTAGTTTCGCTTACGTCCCCTGAAGGGCGAATCGATATCTCGGACTCGGAAAGTGTCGATCACGCATACATCAATCTGATCGCAGGCGAGGAAAATCGAGACTTGGTACCATCGTATTTGTCTGGAATCTACATCAAAGCCCAACCCCACACATCGTCGATTGCGTCGAGATGCTGGTCGCCGAGCGACAGAACCACGAGCCTTCGAACTGAAGCCCACCTTTGGACGAATGTAGATGGCTCAGTGTTTGACATCAGTCGTAAGGATGGGTCTGCGCGTCTTCAATGCGGCAGGGGTGGATCGTGGTTGGGTATCCACACGACGAACGACATGTCAACGTCGTCTGCGTCAATTGGAACGAGCACCGACCGTTCCGCTTCAGTTGTCCTTGCGAACAGAAAGTATGGTTCTCCGGGCGATCCAGAAGTCGAGATAATCGAAGGTGTCGAATTAGGTCGAGTTGGCATGACCGTCGATTCCGACGGAGGGAAAGTGAACGTCTACGAACCCGTCACAGGAGAGTTGCGCTCCCAGTTGGGCGTTGACTCCAGTGGAACGGGAAATCTTCGCCGCTGGAACGCCGACGGCGAGGAACTCCCCTGATCGATCCAAGCGAAGGGACGCAAATCGGCTCCTCCGCCCACGCACGAGCGGAGGAGCCAATTTATATCAAGTCGCCGAGTATGTCGGAGGTGGAGGCATCTCGGAACCGATCAGGACTCGTACATTGCGACGAACGTTCCGACGGTGCCGATCTGTCCATTCGCGGGACCCATCTTGTTGTACCAGCCGTTGGTCTGGGCTCCGCCCGCGAGCGTCATCACGTAAATTGCCAGATTGCTGCCATCCGCCGAACCGCCGGGGTTGGCATAGAGTATGACGATGTAGGGCCATACGGTATCTTGCCACGACCAGTACCATTTCGTCTGCGGAGACCAAGGACCGTCGGTGATTGTTGCTGTTCCATCGGAGTTGAAGGTGACGTCGAAGAAATTGCTGGTGCCGTCGAGGTCGAACTGCCACTTGTACTGCGTCAACGTGGTCAGGGCGTCTTGAATGGTCACGACTCTTTCTCCTCGTGGTGGCAGACATAGATATGCCAACGTGATTCGGAGTAATAGGTACGAACATATTTTCGTCAATTAAACTGTAAATATCAAGAGTGTTACGGTGACGAGACGAAATAATGCGATGTCTTCCGTCGCCGGAACGCCGACGGCGTAGGAACTCCCACCTATCACCCCCCTGTTGCCCTCCGTCGCGGACGGGGAGTATGATTGGCGTCAAGACGATACTTCATTCCCCCAAAACGAACTTTCGAGAGGTGTGCAACCATGCGTCGGGCGATCTTGAGTGTCTTTGCGGTCGCGTTCACGATAACGGTCGTCGTCGGCTGTTCCGGCGGCGCGAAGATGGCTGCCGAGCCGATGGCGGCGGCGGAAACGGCGATGGCGGTCGAGCCGACGCCTCCCAAAGAAACGGCGATGGCGTCCCAATCGACGGAGGCGTCCCACAGCGGCTTCAACATCGGCGACCGCGCGCCCGCCTTCGCCCTGCCCGACACGATGGGCGAGTCCGTCTCCCTCGCCGACTACGCCGGGAAGCCGGTCGTCGTGGTGTTTTATCGCGGCTATTGGTGTCCGGTGTGCCAGCGTCAGTTGGAGGAGTTGCAGGCGAGTTACGAGGCGTTCCAAGCCGCCGGAGCCGCCGTCCTCGCCATTAGCGTCGATCCGCCGGAGCAGGGGCGCACGATGCAGGTGAAGTCCGGCGCGACCTTCCCGCTGCTCGGCGACCCAAGCCGCGACACGGTGAAGGCGTACGGCGTGATAGACCCCGACAGCAACCCCTTCGACGCCGACGTGACCCACCCCAATATCGCGCGCGCCGCCGTGTTCGTGATCGACGGCGACGGCGTCATCCGCTGGAAGTATTGGGCGGAAACCGTCCGCGACCGACCGACGGCGGGCAACATCCTCGAAGTCGTCCAGTCGTTGAGCGACCCCAAAATCAAGGTGACGACCAAGCCGAAGACGGGTCCCGGCGCGAGTTAACGGGAATATGGCGTCCGTCAGCGTACATCACCGCACTAAAAACTTGCGGTTTCCCAACGTCTCTCTATTGTGTCGTTTTGAGTGCAAGACCGCATTAATTGTTGCCTCGTTACTAACAAGTCAACCAACCCTGTGTCATTCTGAGGAGCCTCCGCAGGAGGCGACGTGAGAATCTCGGTGTTTCCACAAACTTCTGACGACCCATTTAACGATGTCATTCTGAGGCTCCGTGCCGAAGCCTGTCCTGAGCGAAGCCGAAGGGAAACCTCTCGCCTCAACCGTCGCCGATGTGGAACTTCGGGAGAGATCGTTGTATCTTGCCTTGAGATTTCTCCTCAGGGACGCCTGAGAGAGATGGGAGAAGGATGAATCACGAGAGATCGTTTGGCAACCAAACCAGGACGTGAGATTTGGTCTCCTTCTCCCCGGTCGCGTCGCCCAAGACCCAACGGTATCGAAGGTCTCCTCGGCGTCTGCAATCGCCCGCAGGATGAACCTGAATGAACAAGGTTGGTCGGACTCGACGGCGCCAACAGGAATCACAATGGAGGTGGTCTCATGACGACAACGAAGAAGACGGCGCGCCCTATCGACCCGTCGTGGTCGGTTCTGGGTGTGGACATCGCCAAAGACAAGGTGGACGCGATGCTGTTTCACGACGGCAAACAACGTCCGAAAGTGTTCCGCTTTTCCCGCACCGAGTCGCCGGAGCGATTCGTCGAGCTGACCCGATGGCTGACCGCTCGCGGCGTGGAAGTGGTTCACATTTGCATGGAAGCGACCGGTTCCTATTGGGAGCCGCTGGCGGAGTTCCTGCACGATGCGGGACACCGGGTCAGCGTCGTCAATCCTGCCCAGGCAGCTGCCTATGCCAAGAGCCGCTTGTCGCGGAACAAAACCGACGCGGCGGACGCCGAAACGCTGGCGTGGTTGGCGGCAACGCAGCAACCTTCCGTGTGGATGCCGTTGCCGTTTGAGGCACGTCAACTGCGTGAGTGGGCGCGGCATCGCGAGGCACTGGTCGTGGAGCGTCAACGTCACGCCAACCGCTTGGAAACGACGCGAGACACGGCGGTGCGAGCGTCGTTGGAGCGGTTGATCGCACAGCTGAACGAGGAGATTCGTCGGCTGGAACGGGAGATGGACGATCACATCGACCGGCATCCCGACTTGAAAACCAAACGCGATCTGCTCTCCAGCATCGTGAGTATCGGCAACTTGACCGCCGCGTTGATCGTTGCCGAAGCGCCACGATTGGCGGAATACGCCCATGTGAAGAAGGCAGTCGCCTATGCGGGCTTGAATCCGCGTCAGTGGCAGTCGGGATCGTCGGTGCGCGGCAAAACACGGTTGTCCAAGAAGGGCAACGCCCGCCTCCGACGGATTCTGTATATGCCGTCGCTGAGTGCGATTCGTTACAACCCGGTCATCCGTGCCTTCTACCAACAACTCATTGAACGCGGCAAAACCAAGATGCAGGCAATTGGCGCGGTCATGCACAAACTGCTCCGAATTGCCTATGGTGTGCTCAAACATGGAAAACCATTCGACCCAAACATACTCAAAACTGCTTGACAAGGAACACGGTATCTCACGTCGCTTCGCTCCTCACGATGACAGGTGGTGACGTTGGTAGTGGGATGAACACGCAGCAATCAATACGGTGATGTACCGAGCGAACGCGAAGAATCCCGGCTACAAGTCTGCGTTCGGGATTCTTCCCCGCGATGCGCCATCCCCTTCGGGGATCGCTCAGAATGACAGGAGGTGGTAACTTGTCAGCGTTTGGCGTCCTCGTCCGACGCGGCGGGTTTCGGCTTGGGTGACGGCTCAACCATCGACCCCGCCACCGCGCTCATCGCGTCCTGAAAGAACTTCGCCTTCTGCTCCTCGACCGGATGCGGGTGCACCGCCGAGATCGGCGCCCGCGAGCCGCCCATCCCGCTGATGACCGCTGTCTTCTTGATCGGGAAGTACGAAAGCGTCTCGGCGAACGGTTCAATGAACTGCTCGAAGTTCTCGATCAAGTACGCCTGCAACCCCGACCCGTCGCCTTCTTTCAAGATTTCAATGGTGCGCTTCATCTGGTCGATTTCCGCCTGCGCCCGACCTTTGATCGTTGCCGCCCGCGCCCGCGCGTCGAGAATCATCCTCTCCTGCTGCGCGACGGCGGGGGTCAGGATTTCCGCCTCGTACTTCGAGCGCAACATCTCGATTCGCCGCGCCTCCGCCTCGATGTCCGCCTTGATCCCGATGATGCGCGCTTCGGCGTCCCGTTCCGCCTTCTGCGTTTCGATGGCGGAGCGTTGCCGTTCCGACGCGACTTTCACGCGCGTCTGCGCGAGGAGGTTGTCGCGTTCGTTTTCGAGGTTGCGGATCGTCACCTCGGCGCGCCGCGACTCCGACGCCTCCTTCGCGGCGGCGTTCGCGGACGCCTTCGCCTCGCGCGACTGCGTTTCCGCGTTCATCGACTGAATCCGTTTCAACAGGGCGATGTACAGTTCCGGCTCCTCGACACCCTCAAGACGATGGTCGTCCACATCCGCGATGTTCATCGAGGTGATTTCGAGTCCGATCCCCTCCAAATCCACCTTGCAGACGCGGATCATGTTCTGGACGAGCCGCTCCTTGTCGGTCATCACTTCTTCGGGCGTCATTGTGGCGATAGAGTCGCGCAGATGCCCTTCGATGATCGACTTGGCGATGTCGCTGAGTTCGTCCCATTGGCGCGTCATCGTGAGGATGCGCCGAATCGCGTAGCGCGACCCGCTCCCCGACGACGCGACCGCGAAACTCACCGTCGCCACGACGGTCAGCGGCACGATGCCCGCCGCAATCGCCGAATCGACCTTGACGCTCGTCGTCTGAGGGCGCAAGTCCATCTTGTAAAAACGGTGGATCAGCGGGAAGACGAACACGCGACCGCCCCGCAACGTCGTGAACCCGTCCTTCCCCTTGCCCGCGACGACGCCGAGCTCGCTCGCTCCGACAATCTTCATTTTCGTGACGAGTTGCACCAGCAGCGTCAGGATCAGCAGCGCGAAAAAGACAATCAAAAACCCGATCATGAACGCGCCTCCCCGCTTGTAACGGACGGTTGCGTCGTCGCCGACACCAAATCTTTCACCCGAATGCCGAACGCGCCCTCGAAGAACTTGAGGAAGTCGACGAACGCTTCGGGACCTCGGTTCAGCAGACGGTTGATGCCGTCCTCGTCGTCCATCACGACGACCTGGTCGAGTTCAAGCGACTGCGCGTGTTCGCGGTACGCTGCGAACAAATGCGGCAACTGCTGGTTTACGAACAGCGCGATCTTGCCGACATCGCCCGATTCCGCGATCATCCGCGCCTTCTGGTACAGCAGCGAGTTCTGCGTCTCCTGAACGATCTGGATCGCCTTGTTCTCGCCATCCGCGAGCACATCCGCCGCCTGACGCTTCCATTCGGCTTCAAGCGTGATCTCCGACGAGTTCTTGAGTTTACGCAGATCGACCGAGATCGCCTGAACGCCCTGCTCGCCGCGACTCTGCGCCGACGAGATCGCCCCGTCCGCTTCGAGGCGCGACTGTTCGATCTCCGCCTCGCACTTGCGCCGCAGCACTTCCAACTGCTGTTCCTGCGCGATGATCTTTTCGTTCGCTTCGTTCTCGGCGATGGTCTGGCGTCGGCGAGAGTCCGACTCGGCGCGTTCGGCGCGGGCGCGGAGTCGCGCTTCTTCGATCTCGACCTCCTGCCGCTTCCGGGAGAGCGTCTTGTCGGCGAGGTTGGAGATGTAGTTGGATGTGTCCCAAATCTTTTGGAGCGAGACGGAGACGACCCGCATCCCGAAACTGGCGAGGTCTTGGTTGCCGTCGCGCAGCAGTTCGTATCGGAACTGAGCGCGTTCGCCTTCCGCGTCGGGGAGGCTGTCGTCCTGCGCGGCGAGCGCGACGAGGCTTTGCCCCTCGCCCAAACGGTCTTCGTCGTCCACGCTTTCGATCATGCCGATGGCTTGGAGCGGCGTCGCTTTGTTCAACGCGCCGCGAAAGTTCCCGACCATCGTCTGTTGTATCTGGTCTTGGATTTCAGGGCGCGACTTGCCCATCAGCCGTTCGACGGCAGAGTACAACAGCGTTTCATCCTCGTGATCGACGCAGACGCCCGCCGTCGCGTCCGCCCCGACGGTGATACCGTTTGCCGCGTTGACGCCTTCCACCCGCACGTTGATTTGGATGATGCTGAGGTCGAGCGTCTGCACGCTTTGGAAGTAGGGCAGCACGAACGTCCACCCGCCGCGTTGCAGTCGGAAGCCGTACTCCTTGCCTCCGACGTTCGACTTGATGCCCGTCACGACAAGCACTTGATTCGGCGGACAGACGTGAATCAACACTTTCAACAGGATGATGAACATGAAGAACGCGATGATTCCCAACACGCCCCCGGCGGCGGAGAACGCCTGCCCAGTGAGCATGGCGAGAAGTTGATCGAACATCTCATCCCCTTTCGATTGGCGATTCCGAATCTGAAGCGGTCAGCGAATAGGGTCGGCGGACGTAGACGCAGTCGGGGGTGACGCGGACGATTTCGACGGTGTCGTCGGTGCGGAAGGCGTCTCCCGGCTCGGCGGCGAGCGCGTACCGCTCCGCGACGGACTGCCCGATCTTCACACGGATTTTACCCATGCC
>JAQBWJ010000065.1 GCA_027625215.1 Candidatus Poribacteria bacterium | reverse complement strand
GAGTCGGCGAGGTAGACCATGGCGTCGACGAGGTGGGTGCCGTTGCGGAACAGGATCGCGCGCGCGCCGCTCAACGTGCCGATCAGGTAGCGCAGGTCGCCGATGGCTCCGCTTGGGATCAGTTCGTGGTGAAGGTAGTCCCACAGCGGCATCCAACGGCGCGTGTGGTCGATGGAGAGGAGCGTCCCGCGTTGTTCGGTCGCCGCCAACATGCGGTCGGCGTCGGCGACGGTTGTCGCCATCGGTTTTTCGCAGAAGATGCCCTTGACGCCCGCCTCTGCCGCCGCGACGACGATGTCGGCGTGCTTGTCGTCCGGCGTGGCGACCGTCACGATATCGAGCCGCTCCTGAGAGAGCATCTCGCCGACGTTCGTGTACGGCTTGATCGTGAACGTATCCGCCCAACGTTCCTTGAACTTGTCGAGCGTTCCCGTTGACAGATCGCAGCCCGCGACGACCGTCGCCTTCTCCGAACCGACGACGCCCGTCGCATGTTGAATGCCGATCCCGCCGCATCCGATAACGCCAACTCGCAACATGTCGCTCTCGCCCCCCTTGCGATTTTCACTCCGCCAACGCCCAAAAAGACGCTATTATAAACAGCACGTTCGTCTGACCTCCCATTGTCGCTACGGTTAGGGACGAAAGCAACTGCCGATGCCTGCGCTCATTCGACTTGCCACCGAAGACGACGCCGCCGCGATGCTCGATATCTACGCGCCCGTCGTCCAAGACAGCGTGATCTCCTTTGAACTGACCCCTCCGACCGTCGAGGAGTTTCAGGCGCGTATCGCGTCGAACCTGACGTTCGCGCCTTGGCTCGTCTGCGAGATCGACGGCAAGGTGGTCGGGTACGTGTATGGGGCGCGGTTCCGGCAGCGGGTCGCCTATCAGTGGACGGTGGAAGTCACCGTCTATGTCCACCACGACTACACGCGGCGCGGCATCGGGAGAGGTCTCTACGTCTCACTGTTCGAGTGCTTGCGGTTGCAGGGGTTTGTCAACGCCATCGCGGTGATCGCGCTGCCCAATCCCGGCAGCGTTGCGCTGCACGAGCAGGTTGGGTTCGAGAAGGCGGGGGTGTTTCACCTCGTCGGGTACAAGCATGGGCAATGGTTGGATGTCGGGTGGTGGGAACTGACGCTCCTGACGCGCGAAACGTCTCCGACAGCCCCCCTCCCTTTCGACGACGCGATCCGGCTCCCCGATTGGGACGCCGCGCTCAAAACGGGCGAGCCGTTGATTCGGGCTTGATCCTTCTAGCGGATCGGTTAACGTGCTTTCGCGTGTAAACCCGTTTAGACCAGTGTTCATCAGGGATTGTGGTAAATCGGGGCGTCAAGTTTCGTTAACCGATGTCAACGCATGTCAACGGATGTAAACCGATGTCAACGCGGCGTAGGAATGGTTGATCAATGTTGATTGGTTGAATCAACCTATTGCGCTACGTCGAGTGTCGAGCGACGCGAAACGATTTCCCTCCCCTTGCAGGGGGGGTCGGTCAAAACCTCGCCGACAATCGTGCAACGACCCCCCTGCGACGAATCGAGCGGGGCGAAACCGAACGCGCGCGGCGGGAGTCAACCCACGAGGCGGTTGTCTTGTCCGACCCCTTCCTAACCTTCCCCTGCAAGGGGAAGGAACCCATACCTGCCTTGCGCCGCCGCGAGGGGGGATGGCACACTCTTGCGGAACGGCATATTCCATGCAACCCGACCCGTTCAACCCCGACGAACGGAACCCCCCACACCGATGGCAAACGAAGAACACGTTAAACGGCTTCTTGCAGGCGTCAAGGAATGGAACAAGTGGCGCGAAGAAAACCACCTTGTCCGTCCCGATCTGGTTGAGGCGAAACTGCGCAGGGCGGATCTGCGCGAGGCGGATCTGTTCAGGGCGGATCTGAGCGGGGCGAATCTGATCGAGGCGGATCTGATCGAGGCGAATCTGGTCGAGGCGAATCTGAGCGTGGCGGATCTGAGCGTGGCGGATCTGAGCGTGGCGGATCTGCGCGGGGCGAATCTGCGCGGGGCGAATCTGCGCGGGGCGTGGTTGGACTTCACGGTCATGGACGACACCGACCTCACCGACACCGACTTCACCGACGCCGTTTTCGCCTTCACGAAACTCGCCGACCTCGACCTGCGCCGCGCCGTCGGACTCGAAACCGTCCGCCACCGAGCCCCCTCCACCCTCGGCATCGACACCCTCGTCAAATCGGAGGGGCAAATCCCCGACGTGTTCATGAGAGGCTGCGGCGTGCCGGAGACGATCATCACCTTCGCCAAGTCGCTCGTCGCCAACCCGATCCAGTACTACACCTGCTTCATCTCCTACGCCGACACGGACAAACTGTTCGTGACGAGGCTCCACAACGATTTGCAGGCGGCGGGTGTCCGCTGCTGGTACGCGCCGCACGACCTTACCATCGGGGCGAAGATGGCGGAGACGTTCGACCGGGAAATTCGTTGGCGCGACCGATTGATCGTCGTGTTATCGGCGGACTCGCTGGAGCGGGATTGGGTGGAGTTCGAGGTCGGCAAGGCGATGAACGAGGAATCGACGCGCGGCAAAACGGTGCTGTTCCCGATCCGTCTGGACGACGCCGTGTTCCGCAGTCCCAAGCCGTGGGCGAAGGCACTCCGCGAAGACCGCTTCATCGGCGACTTCCGCTTCCGCGCCGACGACGCCGAATACCAAAAGGCGTTCGACCGCGTCCTGCGCGACCTGCAAGCCCCCGCCGACACTCCTCCCGCACCGCCGGAGTGATCCCCACCCTTCACGCAGGCGTGACATCCCACAGATCGCGCAGCGTGTCGTCGATGATCGCGCCGAGTTCGCACACCCGCCCAATCTCGTCGCCGACCTTCGCCGCAAACGTCGAATTGGTGTACGGGATATTCAGGTTGACACGTTCGGATGGCTTCGTCTCGGAGAGTTCGTACTTGGCGTCCCAATCGCTCATCGCCCGCTTAAACAGCGGAATGGTCGCGGCGTTGAAGGCGTCTCGATCCGGCAGCACGGATTTGTGGGTGATGTGGAGTTGCAGATTGGCGATGCGGTTGTCGAGCAGTTGTCGGTTCATCGCCAACTCGAAATGAATCCCGTCCAACTCGGCGTTGAACCAATGCGGCTTGAACACCTGCATATAGATGCCGTGCGTGAACGATCCGATGAACGCCGTCCAACCGCCTTGTTGGAACCAGTCCGTCTTGGCGATGCGGCGGTAGACCTTCATGAACTCCGGGAACTGCTCGGTGAATACGGCGTATCCGTCTTGACTCATGGTGTGAGGGGCGATCCTTTCCGACTGGATGACTTGTGTGGTGGTCGTATCGTCTCAAACGACCGTCGCGTTCGCCCGATTTCGTGAATGGTACGCGCGATCCCATCTGACAATCCGGTTCGACATCCATCCGCACTCCTCAAACGCGGTGGGTGTTCTCAACAGGTGATGATAATCCGAGAACCCCCATCCCAACCTTCCCCCTGAGGGGCTGAGTGCACGACAGTTTGAAAAGGGGTAATGATTGTTGACTCATGGCGTCTCCTTTCGGATTCTATTGTTGGACAGCAACGAAAGGAACCACCATGAATCAACAGGAATTATTGTACGGATGGATCGCGTCGGTGACATCGTCGTTTTCCGGTTTGCGTCGGTCTCAGGCGAAAGTTTTGGCGCTGTACAGCTTGGGTGTGGCGTTGGCGGAACATTGTGCGTTGAGCGAGGTTTCCAAGGCGTTGTCGTTTGTCGCCAAGCCGGACACGGTGGAACGCCGCCTGCAACGGTTTCTGGCGAACCTCCGCATCGCCCCGCGCCCCTGCTGCATCGCGCTGACACGCTGGACATTTCGGGCGTTGCAGGCGGCGAAACACCCCGTGGTGGTGTTGGTCGATGAGACGTCGTTGTCGGATCGGCTGCGGGCGATGGTCGTCGCGTTGGCGTATCGAGGTCGCGCGATTCCGCTGGCGTTTCGGGTCTATCGTCCCGATGGGTGGCCAATGGGTCAGGTCGAGATGATCGACCAGCTGTTGGGATGGGTTCACGAAGGGATGCGTCAGGCAGGCGTTCCCGCGTCCCGGTCGGTGATCGTGCAGGCGGATCGCGCCATCGGCACCAGTCCCGACTTGATCGACGCCGTGGAACGCCGCGGTTGGCGTTACCTGTTCCGCGTACAGCGGCAGACACGGATTCGGTTTGAAGATGGCACGCAACAACCGTTGTCCGATCTGGTTCCCAAGCCGGGCAAGCGGGCGAAGGTGCGGGTGGACGCCTTCAAGAACGCCGGATGGCGCCCCTGTTGGGCGATCGGGACGTGGCAAGGCAAACAGGAACAGCCGTGGCTGTTGTTGACCAACGACCCGTCGCTGCTGGGAAAGCATTACTGTCTGAGAATGTGGGAGGAGGAGGCGTTCCGCGATCTGAAGTCGTCGGGATGGCAGTGGCAGGACAGTCGCGTCTGGCTCCACGACCACGCCGAGCGGCTGTGGTTGGTGATGGCGTTGGCGTATCTGTGGGTTGTCAGTATGGGAACCCACGCGATTCGACACAAACCCACCCGCAAACAACGGACGCGCGGCAAACGGAGGCGGTTCAGCGTGTTTCAGATGGGGCTGAGATATATGAACTGGTGCCTGAATCAAGGACGCTCTCTATTCACCGAATTGACACTCGTCCTTCAACCTCTCGATAGCTGAGATGAAAGTGTCGTACACTCAGCCCCGCAAGGGGAAGGGGTCGTTAGTCTCTCGCTCAAATGTTCTTGGTAACGCTGAATATCAACACGAGTCGCGGACACCACGCGGCGTGAAATCTTTGACATCGCGCCGCGCGTCACGATACAATCCGGCGAGAGTATCCTCCATGCGGCGAAGGTGTGCCCCGACTTTTGTGTCGCACCTTCAAGAAGAAGGGCGATTCCGACCCCTCAGAACGCACCGCCGGACTGAACCATCTACCGCAACATATCGTGACAGTGAAGGACGGATTTCGATGAAACGCACGTACCAACCGCATAAACGGAAACGCCGCAACAAACACGGCTTCCGCCGACGCATGTCCACCGCCGACGGGCGCAAAGTGCTGCAACGTCGCCGCAGCAAAGGGCGTCACAGTTTGACCGTCTCGTCTTCCTAACCAAAGTCGCAGACGATTAGGAATACTCGCACCGACGGACTTACCCAAAAGACTCAGAGGGGAGAGTCGCCCGACATGAGCCAACATGCCGCTCCCGATTTTACCGCGCTGCGCGAAACGGCGCGAGAGATGCGTCGAAGCATCCTCAAGATGATCCACGCCGCCGGATCGGGGCATCCGGGTGGGTCGTTGTCGTCGACCGACCTGCTGACGATGCTCTACTTCCACGAGATGCGTCACGACCCGAAGAACCCCGCGAAAGCCGACCGCGACCGCTTCATCCTGAGCAAGGGTCACGGAGTTCCCGCCTTGTACGCGGCGATGGGCTTGTCGGGGTACTTCGACACCGCGCTGTTCCCGACGCTGCGACGGCTGGACAGCCCGCTTCAGGGGCACCCCGACCGCCGCAAGATGCCCGCGCTCGAAGCGTCCACCGGATCGCTCGGACAAGGGTTGTCGGTGGGGATCGGCGTCGCGCACGGGTTGAAGTTGGACAAGATCGACGCGCGCGTTTTCGTCATGCTCGGCGACGGCGAATGCGACGAGGGTCAAGTGTGGGAAGCCGCGATGTACGCCGGGAATCAGGGCGCCGCCCTGAACAACCTGTGTTGCATCGTCGATGCGAACGGCGCGCAGTTGGACGGGTACGTGAAAGAGATCATGCCGCTGGAACCGCAGGTCGATAAGTGGGCGGCGTTCAACTGGAACGTCGTGGAGATCGACGGGCACTCGCTGGAGGAAGTCCACGAGGCGTTCCAAAAGGCGAAAGCGACGAAGACGAGCCCGACGGTCATTATCGCGCGGACGCTGAAGGGCAAGGGCGTCTCGTTCATGGAGTCGGCGGGGGCGAAATATCACGGGATCGCGCCGACGGACGAGGAACTGAAGACGGCGCTCGCCGAACTCGCAGGCTAACGCGGGGACGCATCAGACAATAAGGACGGTGACTCCGATGGCAGAACGGACAATGGGCGAAGCGACCCGCGATACGTACGGGCGCGTCCTGATCGAACTCGGCGCAAAAAATCCAGATGTTGTGGTGCTCGACGCGGACCTGTCCTCCTCGACGCGCACCTCGAAGTTTCGAGCGGCGTACCCGGACAGGTTCTTCAACTTCGGGATCGCCGAAGCGAACATGGTCGGTGCGGCGGCAGGGTTCGCGCTGGCGGGCAAGACCCCGTTTTTGAGCACATTCGCCGTGTTCATGATGGCGAAGGGGTACGACCAACTGCGACAGTCCATCGCCTATCCGGGACTGAACGTGAAGGTGGTCGCAACGCACGGCGGCATCAGTATCGGCGAAGACGGACCCTCGCAGATGAGCATCGAAGATATCGCGCTCGCGGCGACGTTGCCGGGCTTCACGGTCTGTTTGCCGTCCGATCAGGTGTGCGCGTATGCGATCCTGCATCAGGTGGCGGAACAGCCGAACTCGTGTTTCGTGCGTGTCGGTCGTCCGAGAGTGCCGATTGTCTACGACGCGAACTCGAAGATCACAGTCGGCAAGGCGAATCAACTTGCGGACGGCAGCGACGTGACGGTCATCGCCAACGGGTTGCTCGTCTCGGAAGCGTTGGACGCGGCGGAGATTCTCGGCAAGCAGGGCATCAGCGTGCGCGTGCTGGACATGCACACGATCAAGCCGCTGGATGACGCGGCGGTGGCGAAAGCCGCAAAAGAGACGGGTGCGATTGTCGTCGCGGAGGAGCACTCCGTCATCGGCGGGCTCGGCGCGATGGTGGCGCAGTCGGCGGCGCGGTCGCATCCGGTGCCGATGGAGTTTGTCGGCGTGCAGGACACGTATGCGGAGTCGGGTCTGCCCGAAGAACTGTTGGAGCGGTACGGTCTGGTGGCGGTCGATGTGGTGCGGGCGGTCAAGAAGGTCGTCGCGCGCAAAGGTTGATCGCAACAGACACGATGATTTGATGAAGCGACCCCGACCCATGATGTGGTTGGGGTCGTTTGCTTTAGGATTCCGCGAGCAGGTTGCGGAGGTACTCGACGCTGCGTTCAAACTGCGACATCTCGTAATCGTACTGCGCCTGTAGCGGTTCGCCCTTCTCGAAGGGGATGCGTCCGTCGAAGTCGCGCGGCAGCCCGTGAGTCGCCAAGAGGCGCATCGGTCCGACGAGCGTCCGCGCGTCGCGCGCCGTGTAATGCTCCCACCACCATGACTCGAACAGTTGGACGTGTCGCTCCTGCATCGCGCCGAGTTCTATGCTGCGCGTCGCATTCGGAGCGTTCTCATCGAAGATCGGGAACAGCCGCTCCCAATCTACCACGCCATCGCCCAACGCGCACCGGATCAGGCGATAGCCCGTGTCGCTGGGAACCATGACGTAGTCTTTCAGGTGGACGTTTTTCAGGAACGGCGCGATCTTCTCGGCGAACTCAACGGGGTCTTCGCCGACGGCGAGCGGGTTGCCCGCGTCGAGATTGACGCCGACGCAGGGGCTGTCCACCGTCTCGCAGAGGTGGAGGAGGTCTTCGCTCGAAGCGTCTTGGTGGTTCTCGACGGCGATGGCGACGCCCGCGTCCCGCGCCATCGGTTCGACCTCTTGGAGCCGTTTCGCGCACTCGCGGACGTGTTCGCCCCACTTTCCTTCCATCGGTCGGCGGTCGCCGCAGAGCAGTCCGCTGAGGATGACTCGCGCCGTCTTCGCCCCCAACGCCTGCGCCGCGCGGATCAGTTGGGCGACGTCCTGTTTCAACAAGAGCCCGCCGTCCACGACGATATGGAGGTCGTGTCGCGTCAGCAAGTCGCGCGCCTTCGCCCACTCGTCCGAGTCCGGCGCGCCGAGCATCGACGCGGGGAACTCGACGCCGGACAGACTGTGTTTCACGGCGAGGTCGATCAGTCCGAAGCCGTCGAGCGGGTTGGGGTTCGCCGCGTTTGTGCCGCGCCCGATGCCGCCCGTCACGTACCCGAAACTGTAAGTGCAGACGCCGCAAGAGACTCGATTTGACATGAAGCCGCCATCTGTAGGAAAGTGCGTTGATCGCCAGCGTGATTAAAACATCGCGCGTTCCGTCGCGTCAAGGAATCGAAAACCAAAGCCGGAGAGACGGATGCTATCGGACCACATCATTACACGGGTCGAGTACGGGCAGTTCGAGGGCGTG
>JAQBWJ010000064.1 GCA_027625215.1 Candidatus Poribacteria bacterium | reverse complement strand
GTGTTGAGACCCACCAAGGATACGCCACCTGATTCAATTCGCCCATACACAACTTTCGATCATATCTCATCAACAACAGTTCTTGGACGGTCAACACGAGCGACTCGAAATTGTCCCCCATCGTGACGACAACGGCGTCCATCTCATCGACGTTGTGATCGCGCAACATGCGCGGATCGGTCGCGTCGCACCGCACGGCGTAAGTCACGACATCTTTTACCGCTTCAATCGCCGCCATATTGTTGTCGATGGCGATCACTTCCGCGCCCGCTTCAGCCAAACTTTCCGCGACGACGCGCCCGAACGTTCCCATCCCGATCACGGCGACCTTTCGCGCTGGCATTTCCCTGTTCGCTCCTTAACTGCGCGCCGACGCGCGCTCAGTTTGACGCGCGGCATCTTACACAAGATTACATGACGGGCAACTGTTCCGTCGGATAGTCGTATTCGTTGGACTTTGCAGGTTGACTGAGCGCAATCGCAATCGTCATCGGCCCAACGCGCCCCAAAAACATCGACACGATGATGATCCCCTTTCCCCATGGCGACAAACTCCCCGTCACCCCCATCGAAAGCCCCACCGTCGCAAACGCGGACACTTCCTCAAAAAACAGGTGAATGAGACTGACGGACGCCTCCGTAATCGTCAGCAGAAAGAGCGACACCATGACGATCACGCCGCCGAACAGCATCACCGACGTTGCCTGATAGACGGTCTCATCGGGGATGCGGCGGTGGAACAGTTCGATGCGTTTTTGTCCGCGCGCCGTCGCAACGGCGGACAAGAACGCGACGCCCACCGTCGTCGTCTTCACCCCGCCGCCCGTGCCGCCGGGCGAGGCGCCGATCATCATCAGCATGATCATGATGAGCGCGGTCGGCGTCGTGATGCGCGCAAGATCAAGCGTGTTGAAGCCCGCCGTTCGGGTCGAGACGGACTGGAAGATCGACCCTACAATCTGCTCGCCGGGTTCGAGCCCCTCCAGCGTCGCGCGCAGTTCCATCGCGTGATAGGCGACGTAGCCGAAGACGATCAGCAACGTCGAGATGATCAGCACGAGTTTCGATTGGAGCGACAGACGCACCCGCCTTCGACCGCGACGCCGCCAGTTCCCCGCGACGCCGACGAGGTTCGACAACACGGCGAACCCAAGCCCACCGCAGATGATCAACGCCATGATCGTCACGTTGAGCGGCACGGAGAAGCGGATCGCCTCTCCCGCAAGACTGTCCGACCACAACGCGAACCCGGCGTTGCAGAACGCGGAGACCGAGTGGAACACGGCGTAAAACCAACGCGGTTCCGATTGCGCCCGCGCGACCTCAGGCGGGATGAAGAAGTACAGGCAAACGGCTCCCACCAACTCGATGACCACCGTATAGATGATGATCCGCCGAAGGTTTGTCTTCGCAGCGGCGATGCTGGAGTCGTTCAGCAGGTCGCGGATATAGGTGCGTTCCCGAAGGCTGCCCCCCGACGTGACATAGACCGCCGTGAACGCCGTCAGCGTCATGTAACCCAAGCCGCCGATCTGAATCAGCGCGAGCAGAACGACGTGTCCGAACGTCGAAAAGTAGTTCGGGGTATCCACGACGATCAATCCCGTGACGCAGACCGCGCTCACGGCGGTGAACAGCGCATCCAGGTAGGGCATCGGGTCGGAGCTGACATTCGCGTTCGGCACGGTCAAGAGGAACGAACCGACCCCGATTACCGCGCCGAAACTCAAAATGATCGACGTGACGGGGCGAAACTGCGCTTGTAACAACCGATTGACATACTTCGCCGCCGTCACGAATGACGTGATGAAGATATACGCTTTCGTCAGGTTGATGTAAACGCGCGCCGATTGAGACGGCACGATGTCCAACTGACCTGTGAAGTACCACAACACTTCAAACCACGCATCCACCCCGCCGATCACTAGCAACAGCCCGTACGACGCGGCGAAAACGCCCAGCAGGACGAGATCCAAACGGTGGGAACGAAGATAACGACGCGGGTCTGTAGAGAAGAACATGCGCGTCGCGCGAATCGAGATATACCCGAAAACCGCGATCAGGTCGAGCGAATGGATGATGCGGTCCCAGTGTCGATCCAACGAAAAGCCGAAATCCGCGACCAGCGAGAACAACGCGATCCCCGCGACCAGCGCCATCGCCACGTCGAGGACCGGATTCATCACGGGTCGACCGATGTGGCGAAACGTCCGAATCGCGTCGCGGTACCGTGTCGGCACGTGTAGCACGGGGGAGGAGCCCTTTCAGGAAGAACGTCAGTCTCGAATCAGGCGGTCGAGACTCCGGTATTGTATCGCTTCCGCGATGTGTGGCAATTGAATCCCCTCGGAATCGTCCAAGTCGGCGATGGAGCGGGCGACTTTCAGGATGCGGTCGTGTCCGCGCGCGCTGAGTAACAGACGCTCCATCGCGGCGGCGAGGAGTTCCATCGCGTCGCCGTCCAACTTGCAGTGTTCGCGGACTTGTCGAGGTCCCATCATCGCGTTCGTGTAGACGCGCGTGCCTGTGAACCGTCGCCGTTGCGCGTCGCGCGCGCGTTGAACGCGATGACGCACGTCGGCGGACGACTCACTGATGCGGTCGTCGCGCAACTGCTCGAACGGTACGGCGGGAACTTCAACATGCAGGTCGATCCGATCCAACAGCGGACCCGAAATCTTCGCGTGATACCGCTGAATCAGCGCGGGGTTGCACCGACACGCGCGACGACCGTCGCCGAGATAGCCGCACGGACACGGGTTCATCGCCGCGACGAGCATCGTCCTTGCGGGGAAGGTGAGCGACCCCCACGCGCGTGCAATCGTCGCCGTGCCGTTTTCGAGCGGTTGGCGCAACGATTCGAGCGCGTTTCGCGGGAACTCCGGCAGTTCGTCCAGAAACAAAACGCCGTGATGCGCGAGGCTCACCTCGCCGGGACCCGGCGTTTTCCCACCTCCGACCAACCCCGCCATCGAAACGGTGTGATGCGGGTCGCGGAAGGGGCGGCTCGTGACGAGCGGCGCGTCCTTCGCCAACGCGCCCGCAACCGAGTGAATCTTGGTTGTCTCAAACGCTTCATCGAGCGTCATGCGCGGCAGGATCGACGGCAACCGCCGCGCAAGCATCGTCTTGCCGGAGCCGGGAGGTCCCATCATCAGCAGGTTGTGTCCGCCGACGGCGGCGACCTCGAGCGCGCGTTTCGCGTGTTCCTGTCCCTTCACGTCGGCGAGATCGGGCAGGTCGCGGTTGGCGTCCAGAAACAGCGCGTCGAGATCGACATCGACGGCTGCCGCGACGGGGGGGTTGGCGATCACCGTCGCCGCCTCAAGCAGCGATCCGACGCCGTAGACGGACACGCCGTCGATCACGGCGGCTTCCTCGGCGTTCTCGCGGGGGACGATCATGGACGTGACGCCATGGGTTCGCGCGTCGGCGGCGATGGCGACCGCCCCCCGCACGGGGCGCACCGTGCCGTCCAACGACAGTTCCCCCAGCACGAGGATCGTTTCCGCGTCGCCGATCCGTATCTGCTCCGACGATGCGAGGATCGCCAACGCAATCGCCAAGTCGAACGCGGAACCTTCTTTGCGAACGTCGGCAGGGGCGAGGTTCACGGTGATGCGTCTCGGCGGGAAGCGGTAGCCGGAGTTGCGGATCGCCGAGATGACGCGGTCGCGGCTTTCCCGGATCGCGCCGTCCGGCAACCCGACGACGCTCAACGACGGGATGCTGCCGCCCGCAACGTCCGCCTCAACGCGGACAAGATAGGCGTCCACACCGAAGACCGCGCTGCACTGTACGACGGAAAACACGATTTAAACCACACGTTCGCAGAGGTAGAAGACGGTCGTTTCAAGCAACACCGCTGGACAAAGACGCTGGGAGGAACACCATCGCATGAGGGTCGGTTTCGCTACCGGAGACGCGCTCCGATTCAGAACACCCATCAGTTGATCCGTGTCCGCGCGTCTCCACAAGCAAACGGGGCGAACATGATGTCCGCCCCCTTTCGTCGTTTCATCATGATTGATCGCGCGGCGATCAGCGAATCTCGGCTTCGCTGCTGTGTCCGGGAAACAGTTTCGAGTTCGGGTCGATCCGAACCTTCGCTTGGTTCACCGCCATCGTGACTTCGCCGACACCCGTCGCAATCAGTTTCAGTTTGCCGTCGTAGTGGGCGATGTCGCCCGCCGCGTAGATGCCCGGACGGTTCGTCTGCATCTGCTTGTCGACGATGACATCGTTGCTGTCCGTCAGTTCCAGTCCCCACTCCTTGATGGGCCCAATGTCCGACTTGAACCCGATGTTCAGAATGAGCGCGTCCACAGGTATCGTCTCAGTCTCGCCCGTCTTCGAGTTCTTGATGGTGACGGATTCCAACTTATCCGTGCCGTGCGCCTTCTCGATGACCCAAAACAGACGCTTGTTGATCGGCGACTCCATCACCTGCCGCACGCTTTGTTCGTGGGCTCGGAACACGTCGCGGCGATGCACGAGCGTCAGCGACTTCGCAATGGGTCCAATGTGAAGCGTCCAGTCCATCGCCGAGTCGCCGCCGCCGACGATCATCACGTCCTGACCCGCGAACTGGTCGGGGTTGCGGACGACGTAGTAGACGCCCTTGTCGATGAGCGCGTTCACGCTGTCCTCGCGCAGCAGCGTCGGCTGGAGCGACCCGATCCCGGCGCACAGAATGACCGTCTTGGAATAGTGCGTCCCGCGATTCGTCGTCAGGATGTAATGCCCGGCGGCATCGTCATGGTCGAGTTTGAGGCATTGTTCGTCCAGACAGATCGCGGGGTCTTTCCACAGCCCCTGATCGACCATCGATTTGACGAGGTCTTTGGCGAGCACCTTCGGGAAACCGGGCATATCGTAAATATATTTCTCAGGATAGAGCGCCGTCAGTTGCCCGCCCAACTCGGCGAGACTGTCGATGATCTTCGAGCGACACTCGCGGATACCGGCGTAAAACGCGCCGAACAGCCCGACAGGACCTCCGCCGATGAACGTGATATCAAACACATCGCGCGATTCTTCTGTCAACTTCCACTCCGTTTCGCTCATCCGTTAAATTGGAGGGGGTGAATGTCCGTATCCTAACATTCCGATTTACGGCGGGTCAACGCGCGCGGTTTCGAGCGCGGGACTCCTCCAACGCGCGGTAGCGACGAAGTTCGATCTCTCCACCATGCAACTCGATACGGGTATTTTGAAGCGTCTGTTCCAGCGCGGCGGCGCGTGTGTTCGCGTCGTCGATCTCCGCGTTGAGCCTCTCGACCTCGTCCTGATGCGTTCGGCGCGCCCGGTCGAGTTCGCCTTGGAGCAGTTTGTAGTTCTGATCAAGCGTCTCCACCTCGCCGACTTTCACCGTCAACACAATGGACAGCGAGACGATCATCAAAGCGGCAACGCCGACTATGGCGAACACGGTGCGGGAACTGACCATCGGTTGGGGATGCTTTCAGGTTAAGAGTTGGGAAAGATGTCGTCCAATTTTTGGCGTCCGTTCACGACACGAAAATTCCGAACGCCGTCTTCCGTGTATTCCGCACAATAAGGATTGTACGCCTTCCGACGCCATGAGCAACGAGTTATTCGGCGACGCGCACCGACCCGATGGACGACTCCACCGACCGCAGCGCGGATGCGTATTGCCCTCGCGGGACAACGTATCCGACGGTGAACGGCGTCCGTCCCTTCTTCTCGAAATACAGGCTGAACACAACCGTCTCCGGCGTCGTGATGAGAAACTGGTGGACGAGAAACCCGTCTTTGAGAAACTCCGCGCGGCGAATCTGAGCGTTGTTGAGGACGCGCGTGTACGTTTCTTCCAACCGATCTCGCGCGTCGTCACCGAGTTCGTTCTCCGGCGTCGGGCTGACGACACAGTACGCGCCGTTGTCGTTCGCCCATGCGCCCGCGCCTTCGGCGAGGACCGGCGTGGACGCCCCGCCCTGCCCATCTCCGACTGCGCCTTGTCCCTGCGCGACATGCCTCACCGCCGCCCACCCTTTCGGCGGCGCAAACGACACGCCCAACTCTCCCACGCTTTCGGCGGCAGCAAGAAGCGCGGGGTCAACCTCAAACTCCAACGGCTCAGGTTTCGCCGAGTCCGACGACCTACAGCCCGACACGTTGATTGAAACAATCAACATGATCAATGTAGTCAACATAACCCGACGCGACCACTCCCGGTTCCCGCTCTCTTGATGGGAGAGGGCTAGGGTGAGGGTGATCGAACCGTCCGACAGTGTCGGACATTTCCCACAACGCTCAACGTCGTACCGTCCCAAAGGTCAGCCCCCGCAGTAGATATTTTTGGAGAAGCAGCGCGATCAACAACACGGGTAGCACGTACAACGTCTCAATCGCCGCGAGGACGCCCCAATCGACGCCCAGTTCCCCTTGAAGCGTCCGAGCCAGCGCGACGGGTACGGTGCGCGTCTCCTGCCCCGTCAGCATCAGCGCGAACAGAAACTCGTTCCATGTGAACAGCAGCGAGATCACAACCGTCGCCGCTATCCCCGATTTCACCTGCGGCAGCGCGACTTTATAGAACGACCGAAACCGCGATGACCCGTCCACCTGCGCCGCTTCTTCGATCTCGCGCGGGATTTCATCGAAGAAACTACGCATCATCCAAATGACGAAGGGTAGATTGAACGCCGTATACAACGCCGTCATCCCGACGTACGAGTTCATCAGATGCAGTTTGCGGAACAGCAGGTAGATCGGGATGATCGCCGCCACCGCCGGGAGCATCCTTGTCGAGAGGATCGAAAACATCACAAAATCGCGGTTCTTGAAGTGGAAGCGCGAGACGGCGTACGCCCCCATCGTGCCGATGACGAGCGCGATGAACACGCTCCCGAACGACAGGAAGACACTGTTCAGGAAGTACCGCCCGAAGTGGGTCGTCTCGCCGACCCCCGCCGCGTTCGTTCGTTGGAATACGCGGACGAAGTTATCGAGCGTCGGCTCGAAGAGAAGTTTCGGCGGCATCGCAAAGATGTCCACGCGCTCTTTGAAGGCGGTCATCATCACCCAAAACACGGGGAAGACGTAGACGACCGTCACGGCGACGATGGCGAGGATGCGGAGCGCGTGTCGGACTCGTTTGTTCATACCGACTCGTTTCCGCCGTTAGTGGAAGTCTGTCGCATCGCCACGCGAAGATAAAAGTTGCTCAGGACGATCACGACGATCAACATGAGGTACGCGAGCGCGGATGCCCGTCCCGTCTTGTAGTACTGAAACCCGACGCGGTAGAGCGAAATCGAGAGCGTCTCCGTCGCGGTGCCGGGACCGCCCTGCGTCATGATCCAGATCGTGTCGAACAGTTTGAACGCCTCCATCGTCCGCAGGAGGACGGCGAGCATCAGTAGCGGCTTGATCTGCGGGAAGACGATGTTGCGAAGCGTCAGCCACCAGCCCGCGCGGTCGATCTGCGCCATCTCCAACAGGTGCTTTGGAACCGCGAGTAGTCCTGATAAAACAAGCAACATCACAAACGGCGACCACATCCACGTATCCGTCAGGATGACGGCGACCATCGCGGGGAAAGGCTTTTCCAACCACGAAATCGTCACGCCGAAGAGCGCGTTCGTGATGAAGCCGATCACGCCGAACGACGGGTCGTAGATGAATCGAAAGAACGCCCCCGCCGCGACGGGAGCCATCATCATCGGCACGAGCAACAGCGACAGGACGACCTTTCGCCCCCAAAACTCCCGATACAACAGAAACGCCAACCCGACGCCGACAACGAACTGCAACCCCACCGAGCCGATCACGAACGCGCCCGTCGTCGCAAACCGTTGCCAGATCGCCGCGTCCGACAGCAGCGCCGCGTAGTTATCAACGCCGATGAACACCGGCGGGCGGTTCCGCGACGCCGCGTAGTCGTAAAAACTCAACCCCAACGACCACAACAACGGAAAGATGAACAGCCCGAACAGCAGCAAGCCCGTCGGCGCGAGCAACACGCCCGGCAACCACCGATCCAGCCGCTTCTGCCAGACGGTCATCTGCGGTCGAGATGACGTGTCGAACGACTCGCGCATACACCCATCGCCCTCAGACAATCGAAAGGGGTCGGGCACTCCCAACCCCCTGCGTACTCCATATAACCATCCTTGTCATTCTGAGCGAAGCGAAGAGTCCCGGTTACTACCCACAAGTTAATCGGGATTCTTCGCTTCGCTCAGAATGACATGGGGAACGCGCTACATACCGTGATGACTGTTCCAGTCGGCGAAGATCGCTTCGTGACGTTTCGCCGCATTGTCCAACG
>JAQBWJ010000063.1 GCA_027625215.1 Candidatus Poribacteria bacterium | reverse complement strand
CGATCTGACGCAACAGGTCGCCGGGACATACGGCTACCTGCTGAAACTTACGCTGTCGGGGCAAGACGCCGTCGTGCGCTCGTTGCGGATGACGACGTGGGTGCAGGTCGCGCCTGCGTCGCTGCCGTCGTTGCGGAGCGGCGTCAACCGCATGGAGTACCGCACAGGCGACCATCACGGGCTGCCGTCGCGCGTCGTGGAGCTCTCCGTCCGCGCGAACGACCGCGACGAACTCCTGAAGCATTGCGTCGTACCGCCAACCGATTGGGACACCTCCCGCAAGACGAGCCGGATTCGCGGGGAGTTCGTCGTGAAGATGGATGCGCCGCCAAAGACGCGGATCGTGTGGTTGTCGGTCGGCGGGAGTTTTCAGACGCATCAGCGGGAAGCGGCGGCGAACACGCGCAACGCGATGCTTTACGCCGTCGATCAACCCGACGACTTCATCGAACTGTACCGCGCCGACGTGCCGACCGATCAGGCGCACTGGCACTACAACGCGGATCGGGAGGTGCTGTTGGATGCCCCCGCAAAGACGGTCTACGTCAAATACGTCGGCGACCCGGGTGTCAACGCGGTGCGGATATACGCGCATTGTGTCGATGACGAGGGGTTTGCGCGGCGTCCGGTGACGATCACGCACGGGTGGTCGGTGGGAGGGGAGGCGCGGTCGCAATCTGTGGTAATGGAGGGCGACGGGGCGTACGAAATCTTGGTTGAGGGCGAGCCGGAAGACGAGTTTGTCGAATTGTCGGTTGCGAGTGATATGCCTTGATATCGGGTGATGCTCGCCCCCATCCCAGCCTTCCCCCTGATGGGGAAGGGGTTTGCGTGTGGACTCGTCCGACGTTACAGGTAGGATTCGAGCGTCCGCTTCATCTCGGCGATGTGACGCCTGCCCGCATTGGGGAAGGTGTCGATATACTCGACGGAGTACGTGCCCGAATAGCCCACCGCCTTCAACGCGCCCAGCATCGACTCGAAATCGACGAGCCCCTCGCCGACGGGGAGTTGGCAGCGTTCCCACGTGTTGCCGCTGTCGCGCCAGTGGGTGTGCCGCACGTAGGGGTAGATTTGGTCGAACGGCTCGCTCTGGTTGGGTCCGGCAACCATGTGGCTCGGATCAAACGTCAGAAAGATGCCCTCAATCGTCTCGCAGAACTCGACCGCCATGTCGGGCATTTCGAGCATCGTCCGCGCGTGCGCTTCGACGGCGAGGATCATCCCGTGCTCAAACGCGATGTCGCGCAACCGCTCGTACCGACGCGCGGCGCGTTCCATCCCGACCGCCGCAACGGGCGCGCCGTAGCAGATCACTGAGACGTTCAGCGCGTTCGCAAAGCGGCAGATCGCCCCGAACCGCTCCGTCTCCGCGCCGACCTCGCTCGTGCCCGCGCTCGCGTTGAACGCGACGGGCGTCAACCCGAACTTCGAGAGCGAGTCTTCGGCTGACTTCACGTTCTTGTCGAAGTCGGCGAGCAGTTTGGTGGCGTCGAAGTGCGCCCAGCCTTCCATCACGGCGAGATCGACGTGCTTGAAGCCCAGTTGCGCGATCTCGGCGCAGGCGCGGTCGAACGACGATTGAGTGAAGCAGATCGTTCCGCAGGCAATGGTCATGCGTCCGTAGCCTCGATTCCTCCGGCGCGTTCCGTTTGGAGGACGGTGCCGTGTTCGTCGCGTTCGTAGTAGAGGTGAACTTTCCAGCGGTCGGACGTTTCGGGGAAATCTTCTCGATAGTGCGCCCCGCGACTCTCCTCGCGGGCGAGCGCGGCGCGCGTCACCAGTTCGCCGAGCAACCGCATGTTGCCGTATTCGAGTCCCGCGCGGGTTGTCGTCGCCGCCACGGGCAACTGTTCCAACGCGGCGAGCGCGGTTTGAAGACTCTCGCCGTCTCGCCACACGCCGACTTCCCCCCACATCACTTCCGTCAGCGCCTTTCGCAGCGCGAGCGGATCGTCGGCAAGAGTTGGAAGCGCGTCGGTTGATTGTACCCTGATTTCACCCAACGCTGTCGGCGGGATGCTTTCGGCGTGAGCAATCGCGCTCTTGCGGGTCTGTTCGCCAAAGACGAGCCCCTCCAGAAGCGAATTGCTCGCTAACCGATTCGCCCCGTGAACGAGCGTGCAGGCGACCTCACCGCACGCGAACATGCCCGGCAGCGTCGTTTCGGCGTTCAGGTCGGTATAGACGCCGCCCATCATGAAGTGCGCGGCGGGTTGGACGGGGATCGCGTCGCGCCAGATTTCGACGCCGTACTCCTCGCAGGTGCGGTGGATGGTGGGGAACCGCTCTTTGAGGTAGTCGGAGTGGTGGTGCGTCACGTCGAGGTAGACGTAAGGGAGTCCGGTGCGTTCCATCTCGGTGAGGATCGCGCGGCTGACCACATCGCGCGGCGCGAGTTCCTCCCGTTCGTGGTATTCGATCATGAACCGCTCGCCGAACCCGTTGACGAGGATGCCGCCCTCGCCCCGCACCGCTTCCGAAATGAGGAAACGCGGCGCGCCTTGCAGGAACAGCGTCGTCGGGTGGAACTGGATGAACTCCAAGTCGACGAGGGAGGCTCCGGCGCGGAAGGCGAGCGCGATGCCGTCGCCCGTTGTGACTGCGGGGTTGGACGTGTAGCCGTACAACTGCCCCAATCCGCCCGACGCCAATACGGTTGAACGCGCGAACACCGCTTCGAGCGCGTTTTCACTCGTCAGCACCAACGCGCCGCAGCAGACGCCTTCGTGCGTCAGCGCGTCGACGGCGAACGTGTGTTCCATCACGGCGACGTTCGGATGTTCCAGCGCGCGGCGGACGAGGACGTTCAACGTCTCCTCGCCAGTCGCGTCGCCGCGATGGACGACTCGGCGAACGCGGTGCGCGCCTTCCATCCCGAACTGCAACTGATCGCCGATCTTGTCGAACTGCGCGCCCCAATCGAGGAGCTCCTTCACCCGCTCGATGCCGCGTTCCACCATGAAGCGGACGGCGGTCTCGTCGCAGAGCCCGACGCCCGCGACGAGCGTGTCCTGAACGTGGTAGTCGACGCGGTCGTCGTCGCTCAGGGCAACGGCGATGCCGCCCTGCGCGTACTTCGTGCTGCCTTCCTCGACGCTTTCTTTGCAGAGAATCGTGACGCGCCCGTGATCGGCGAGTTCGATGGCGGCGCGGAGTCCGGCATTGCCGCTGCCGATGATGAGGAAATCGGTTTCGCGGCGAGGGAGGTCGGCGGTGTCGAAAGGCAGTAAGTAGCGCGGGTGCGTGCTGGTCGGAGTCGGATTTGGTGTCGAATCGCCCATGAACTCTCGATTCATCGGATCGAACGAGGAACGCGCGATATGGAGTGCCTGTCCGGTTGGCAGTGAATGGTAGCACTCGCGGGGATGGCGCGTCAAACGACTTGGGCGAACAATGGGGGTGGTCGCGCCCTGTTAGGCGTGATGGGCGCAGAGGTGGTTTGGCGCGTGGGCGGTTCGATGCGCTAGGTTGCGGAGGTACTCCCCGCCGTCATTATCGACCAGCGGGAGAAATCTCTCCGGCATGTGGGGGCTTCGGAGGGATTCCTCGCGGAGCTCGGAAGGACGTTGGGAGGGATGGACGTTGGGGTGGAAGGTCGGGATTCTTCGCTGTCGCTCAGAATGACACGGGACGGTGGTTAGGCGGCGCCGGGTTTGCGTTGGAACCATTCTACGACTTACACATAAGGTGAGTGGCGTAGATTGTGAGATCGCGCCAGACCATCGATACGTCGATTTTGATACTCAGTGGAGCGGTTCCGGATCGGGTACGAACAAATCGTCTGGCAGATGAAGTTGACTGTCTTCTGGCACAGCGACGAAACCCGAATATGCGCGCACCTCGTCTTGAAAACCGTGTGGATCGAGGTCGAAGTGTAGCAGATTGCCGACAACATAAATCCTGCCAGTACCTCGAAACTGCTCCCATACATCGGAACCACGTCTCTTCAACCGGAAGTACCCAACGTCACCGAGCCGACCCGTTGCACACGATTCGATGTACAACACACCATCTTGGATTATGGGGTCATCCCAATCATCACGTCCGGTCTGATATTCGTCCACGCAGATTCCGACCATGTACGAAGTCCGCGTTGTCATGTTACCATCTCCAATTAGAGTAGGTCGGTGATCGCCAACTATCCCGACAGTGGCTACAGGCTTTATTATACCATCAACCTGAGACGTATCCCAACCTATTAAGTTGTCCAATGAGTGTATTCAAGTCAATCGATGCAGCCCGCGAGATGTGAACGGGCTAACCCTATTTATGACTCTTGCCTAATGACCTATTCCGCAGTACATGTTACAAGTGCGATGTGGACGGACGACGTGACTTTCCGGAGACTCGATTTATGATGCGCTTCCACCACACGACCTTAGACAACGGCTTGAACATCGTCGGCGAGCAGAACCCCGCCGCGCAGTCGATGGCGGCGGGCTACTTCGTTCGCACGGGCGCGCGCGACGAGACGGACGAGATTAACGGGGTCAGTCACTTCCTCAAACACATGATGTTCAAAGGCACCGACCGACGCTCCGCCGAAGACGTGAACCGCGAAATGGACGAGCTCGGCGCGCGGTTCAACGCCTTCACCTCGACGGAAGACACCGTTTACTACGGGTGGGTGCTGCCGGAGTTCCAGCCGCGCATCCTCGACCTGCTGACCGACATGATGCGCCCCTCGCTCCGCGACGACGACTTCAACATCGAAAAGAACGTCATCCTCGAAGAGATCGCGCGGTACGACGACATCCCGCCCGCCGTCGGCTACTTCGAGGCGCGTCGTCGGTATTACGGCGGGCATCCGTTGGGGAACAACGTGCTCGGCTCGCCGGAGTCGATCAAAGCGCTCACCCGCGACCAGATGATGGAGTACTTCGAGCGGCGGTACGCGCCCAACAACCTGACGCTCACCCTGACGGGCAACTTCGATTTTGACGCCGCCGTCGAGCAGGTGGCGACGATGACTCAAGGGTGGGGCTCCTTCGAGACGCCGCGCGACACCGCCTCGCCGACGAAGGCGTCCGACACGCACATTCTCAAGAACGAGAAGTTCACGCGGGCGCACCTGATCTTCTTCGCGCCGGGACCAAGCACGCAGGACGACTCGCGGTACGCGGCGCAGGTGTTGGCGTCCGCCGTGGGGGATGATGTCGGGTCGCGGCTGTATTGGGCGTTGGTCGATCCGGGACTCGTGGATGAGGCGAGTCTGAGCCACGACTCGGAAGACCACGCGGGGCAGTACGAAGTCTACGCCTCGTGCGCGCCGGGACAGGCGCAGGAAGTCGCCGACACGGTGCGAGGGATTCTGGCGGATGTGACGCAGAACGGGATCGCCGACGACGAGATTGACCGCTCCAAGCAGAAGATCGCGTCGGGGTTGGTGCTGGGCGCGGAGACGCCGATGGGCAGGCTGAACGCCGTCGGACGCGCGTGGACGTACCGTCGGGAGTATGTCGATCTCGACACGGTGACGAATCGGTTGCTTGCCGTCGATGCGGCGGCGGTGGACGCGGTACTCAAGGCGTACCCGTTGGATCGGACGTTCCTGCTGGGGTTGGGTCCGCTGGGTGCGCTACGCTGACAAAACCGCGTCTTGACTTTGGGGGTGGTGTGGCGATAGCATCATCGATGGCGGTGGAGTCTGTCTTTTGAACGACGCGCCGTCACATCACAACCTTTTCCGGCAACCGAACGGCAATTCGCTATTTCGAGACGCAGGGAACGACGCGCTGACGAATCGGCGCCCCTTTTTGAATAAGGGTATCATTGGAGTTCGACGGATGTACGCCATTATCGCCACCGGCGGCAAGCAGTATCGCGCCGCGGTCGGCAACCTGATTGATGTGGAAAAACTGGACGGCGAAGTCGGGGACGAAGTGACGCTCGAAGATGTCCGCCTTTACGCGGACGACGACGGCAACGTCAAAGTCGGCAGCCCGACCCTCGAGAACGCGAGCGTGAAGTGCAAGATTCTTCGCCAAGAGAAGAACAAGAAAATCATCGTCTTCAAGTCGAAGAAGCGCAAGCACTCGAAGACGAAGAACGGTCATCGTCAGTTCTACACGCGGCTTCAAATCGAAGCGATCAACGTCTAACCGAAGGCTGGAGCGCATCCGATGGCGCATAAAAAAGGTCAAGGCAGCACGTCGAACGGGCGCGACAGCAACCCGAAAATGCTGGGCGTCAAGAAGTTCTCCGGCGAGCGCGTCAAGGCGGGGACGATCCTCGTTCGTCAGCGCGGTACGCGGATCCATCCGGGCGTCAACGTTGGCAAAGGCGGGGACGACACGCTGTTCTCAACGGTGCACGGCATCGTGAAGTACGAACGCAAAGGGCGCGACAAGAAGCAGGTCAGCGTCTACGAAGCGGACACCGCCGCCGACTGATCGCTCTCGAAGAATCGACGTGAACGTTGGAAAAGCCTCGCGCGGATTGCGTCGGGGCTTTTCGTCTTATTTCCGGCTGGGAATGTAACGCATGTTGGATCGCGCGATCGTACGAGTCAAAGCGGGGGACGGCGGGAACGGGTGCGTCTCGTTCCGACGGGAGAAGCACGTCCCGCGCGGCGGTCCCGACGGCGGCAACGGCGGACGCGGCGGCGACATCATCTTCGTCGCCAGTGAATCCGTGAGCACGCTGCTCGACCAACATTACAGCCAGCAGTACGCAGCCGAGCGCGGCGAACACGGCACGGGCAAACAGGCGGACGGCAAACACGGCGGCGACCTGCGCGTCATTGTTCCCGTCGGGACGAGCCTCTTCGACCTCGATGAAGACGCGCTCATCGCCGACCTGAATACGGCGGGCATGGAAGTGATCGTCGCGCGCGGCGGGATCGGCGGGCGGGGCAACGCCTCATTCAAGTCGAGTTCCTACCGCACGCCGCGCATCGCCGAGAATGGTGAACCGGGCGTGGAACGCGCCATCCAACTGGAGGTGCGGTTGATCGCGGATGTCGGGTTGGTGGGCTTCCCAAATGCGGGAAAATCAACGATCCTGTCGTCCGTCTCGGACGCGAAGCCGAAGATCGCCAACTACCCGTTCACCACGTTGGAGCCGAATCTGGGCGTCGTGCGGGTGGAGGCGGAAAAGAACTTCGTCGTCGCCGATCTGCCGGGACTGATCGAGGGCGCGCACGAGGGCGCGGGGCTCGGACACGACTTCCTGCGGCACGTCGAACGGACGCGGCTGTTGCTGCACGTCATCGACGCGGCGGGGGTCGATGGGCGCGACCCTTGGGACGATTTCCGCGTCATCAACCGAGAACTGCGGTTGCATAGCCCCGAACTCGCGCAACTGCCGCAACTGATCGTTTTGAACAAGATCGACCTGCCGGAAGCGCAGACGCATCTGCCGGAGTTGCGAAAGCGGTTGGCGGGCGCGCCTGTCTTCACCGTGTCGGGCGCGACGGGCGAGGGGTTGCGTGAACTGATGTTCAACGCCTACACCGCGCTCGAAGAACTGAAGGCGGAGGAAGCCTCGAAACGCGCGTACGAGCCGGAGACGGAAGTCATCGAGTATGTGGCGAAACGCGGCATCCAAATCGTGCGCGACGGGGACGCCTTTCGCGTCGAAAGTGACGCCGTGAGACGCGCCGTCGTGATGACGAACTTTGAGAACGACGAAGCCGTCTGGCATCTTCATCGCCGACTGGACCGGATGGGGCTCATCAAGGCGTTGCGTAAGGTGAAGGCGAAGGACGGGGACACCATTGTCATCGGAGACGTGGAACTTGAGTTCAACTCGGCAGACAGCCCCAAAACGTTCACGGAGTATCTTGCTCAACGGCGTCCGAAGGCTCGTCGTCAAAGTCGGGACGAGTACGTTGACGAGGGGAACGCACCGGCTTGACGAGCCGACGATCCGCCATCTGGTGGAACAGATCGTCGCGGCGCGTCAACGAGGGATCGAGACGATCCTCGTCACGTCGGGAGCCATCGGCGCGGGCATCGGGCAACTCGGACTCGCCGAGAAGCCGCGTCACATCGGCGATCTGCAAGCGGTTGCCGCCGTCGGGCAAAACCTGTTGATGCGCGCCTACATGACGGCGTTCGGCGAGCATGACGTGACCGTCGCCCAACTGCTCATCACGGCGGACGACCTGTCCGACCGCCAGCGGTACGTCAACTTCGGGAACGCCCTTCACTCGCTGTTCCGGTACGGCGTCGTGCCGATCATCAACGAGAACGATACGGTGTCCGTCGACGAGATTCGCGTCGGCGACAACGACACGCTCTCGGCGCATGTGGCGAACGCCGTCGGAGCGGACTTGCTCGTCATTCTCACCGACACGGACGGCGT
>JAQBWJ010000062.1 GCA_027625215.1 Candidatus Poribacteria bacterium | reverse complement strand
GCGCTCAAGCAGTCGAAGGGGCGCGTCGTCAGTGTGATGGGCGAGCCGGGCGTCGGGAAATCGCGGCTGTCGGCAGAGTTTCGTCGGATTGTCGAGGGCGAGGGCGTGCGTTGCCTGTACGACGCCTGCATGTCGTACACGACGAAAATCCCGTACTATTTGTTCCGTCATTTGCTGATGCGTTGGGCGGATATCGAGGATGGCGACCCGGCGAGCGCGGTCGAACTCAAACTGAAAACGGCGCTCTCCCACATCGGGATCGACACGGACGAGTGGGAGATGTACCTCCGTCATGTTATCGCGCCGTCGGCGGACGACCCGAACGGACCCCGGACTTGACGCGCAGACGCGCCAACGGTTGACCGATCGCGCCATCGTGGAGTGCTTCAAGTCGCTCGCCGTGAGCGCGCCGCTCGTGCTGATCTGCGACGACCTCCACTGGCTGGACGAGTCGTCCGCCCGCGTGTTGAACGCGCTCGCGCGGGAGGTGAACGACGCGCCGATGCTGTTGCTCGCCGTCCATCGCCCTGAGTATCAGCCGAAATGGAGCGACGTTCCCGACTTCACCGCGATCCCGCTTCTTGTGATGGAATCCCAAACGATCCGCGAACTTGTCGCCACATTACTGGAGTGGGACGACCCCCCGACGGGGTTGATCGAAATCATTGTGAAACAGTCGGGCGGGAACCCGTACTTCATCGAGGAAGTGCTGCGGACGTTCTCGGATTTGGGCGTGCTTCAAAAACAGGACGGCAAGTGGCATCTGACGGCGGAACCGTCCGAAGTGGACGTGCCGGAGTCGTTGCACGCCGTCATCATGGGTCGGTTGGATGCGTTGAGCGAGACGTGCCGCCGACTGTTGCAAACGTCGAGCGTCGTGGGAAGGACGTTCGACGGCGCGCTGCTGGACGAGTTGGGGTGGAATCTCACGAGCGTCCTGCCGCACATCGACACGCTGACCGACCTACAATTCCTGGTGGAAACGCGCCCGTTGCCCGATCCGCAATGGATGTTCAAACAGGAGTTCATTCAGGAAGTCAGTTACAGCACGCTTCTGTTGCAGGCGCGACGGAACCTGCACGCGCACGTCGCCGAGGCGATGGAGCGGCTTTACGCGGAACGTCTTATCGAGCATGTCGAAATGCTCCAACACCATTACATGGAAGCGCAACGTTGGATGAACTCACTCCACTACACGAAGCAAAGCGCGGAGAAGTCGCGCGAACTGTTTGCGAATCAGAGCGCGGTTGAACATTACCGTCAGGCGTTGGACTTGATCGACAAGGTGGAAGAAGACCTGTCGGCGGAGCAACGGCTGTCGGAGCGGGTCGCCGCGCTGAACGGACTCGGCGATGTGTTGTCGCTGATGGGCGATTATGACGGGTCGATACAGGCGTACCGGGATATTCTCGACGCGCTGAAGGCGACGGACGCAACGCCGGAAGACGCCCACATCCTTGAGGCGTCCGCGTTGCGGAACATCGGGACGGTGCATGGGCGTCGGGGCGAATACGACGACGCATTGGCGCGGTTGAATGAAGCGCGGGAACGACTCAAAACCGATCACTCCGATCCCGCCGCCCTGGAGATGAGCAAGACGGTCGGGCAGGTCGGATTCATCCGGTTCCGAAAGGGCGATTACGACGCCGCGCGCGAACAGAGCCGCGTCAGCCGCGACCTCGCCGAGACAGTCGGCAGCGACAAGGACGCCGCGTTCGCCAACTTGGTGTGGGGCATCTCATCATTCTCGAAGGGCGACCACGAGGACGCGCTGCGGCGTTACGAACAGTGCCGCGAGGTGCGGGAACGCATCGGCGACGTGAACGGGATCGCCGCCGTGCTTCAAAACATCGGGAACCTCCACCTCAGCCAAAGTCGTCACGACGAGGCGGAATCCGCCTATCAGCGCGTGCTCGACATTCGGCGAAAAGTCGGCGATGTGGCGGGCACCGCGAACGTGTTGAACCAACTCGGCAACGTGCGGTTGAACATCGGCGACGACGACGGCGCGTCGGCGTACTACATGGAATGTCGCGACATCTTCGCGCGGATCGGCAACCGCTTCGGGCTCGCCGTTTCAACCTTGAATCTCGGCAATATTCACAACGAACGCGGCAACGCCGAAGAAGCGCGCGCGTACTTCCGTCAGGCGTTGGAAGCGGCGGAACCGATGCAGGTGAAAGACCTCATCGCCGACGTGCATCGCGGGTTCGCTCAGGCGGCGGTTGAATCGGGTCATCTGGACGAGGCGCAGGAGCACGCGGACGCCGCGCTCACCATTGCGACGGAGATCGGCAACAAACAGCTCGCCGCGCAAGTCCGTTGGATATTCGGGCGTTTGCAGACGGAGCTCGGACAGTTCGACGACGCGGCAATCGCGTTCGATGCCTGTCTCTCGGAGTTCGGCGAGTTGAAGTCACGTCTGTGGGAAGGCAAGACCCATTTCGCCGTCGCGCTGCTGGACATCAAGCGCGACCGTCTCAACGAAGCGCGCGGCAAACTCACCATCTCCATCGAGATTTTCATGGAACTCGACGCCGACCGCGAGCTCGAACGGGCGCGACAAATCGAGTCGTCCCTCTCCGCGTAACCTGAGATATGAACCCACGTCCTTGCGTGAATCGCCGGAACATCGGTTCCGTGTGCTCGTCGTCCATTCGGACTGAATTCACCCTGTTGCGCGAGATCATTCGATCCGAAGGTTGACATCATTTCTCGTTCATTTCGCCATCAACATATGTAGCCCCTTCTGTGGTGAGGAGAAACGTCATCACTCACCGCAGGAGCGACAGCGATTATGGCGAAACCCCGCACCGCGCCGCACGACGGATCGTTGCGCGCGCATTTTTACTCCGATTCGATCACGCCGCAGCAGGTGGTTGCCGACGCGCAACATCTCCCGGAACCCGACGAAACGCATGTCGTCGGAAACGCGACCGTCTCGCTCTATCTGGCGAAAGGGTTACACGACCCGAAATGGCGGCATGATGCGCTCGAAACGATGACACGCCATGCGCGGCAGTCGTACCGCCGATACGGAGATGTCGCGTTGGTGGACGACTACGACGACAAGGCGATGGTCGTATTGGCGCGAGCGACCTACGTCGTCGCACCGGAAGCGCCGGGAATGCTCGCCGAAGAATGGTTGTGCGCGCGGTTCATCCCGTACGACGGGCTTCCCGAAGGCACGTCCGACTTCGACAATTGCGTGTGCAAGGAAGCGCCGCTGGCGTCCGTCGTTCAAAGCGCGATATTCGGCGACGACAAGAAACAGATGAGCCGGGTTGCCAGTGTTTCACGGGTCTGTAGTATTCGTCCATACACGATATCGAACGTCTCGTCCGACTGGCTGGACTGTCCCAAACTCCGCTACGCCTCATCGAGTTTTGCGCTCATCAACCGATACGGATTGATGCGCCAAGCGATGACGGAGGAAACCCCCTGGACGTACCTGACGGCGCAGTTCCGTCCGGAGGCGGTCGGCGGATCGTTCGTGGTGCGGGCGGAGTCGGGCGAATTTTTCCCGACGTTCACTCCCGCCGCCGAACGGCTGAACCTCGCGTCGCCGCGCGACATACGGGTGAATCGGGACGCTGAGGCTTACCAGTACCCGACCTATTTCCTCGACACGCGCGGGCTGTTGGCGACGTTGGCGCGGATGTTGGAGGAGGGCGCGCTGTCCGAAGAGACGATGCGCCACCATCTCGGCATCGACACTTCATTCGACGAGTACGCGCAGACGGGCTTGAAGGAAATCGAACGGTTGCGACGGCTCGGCGAACTGCTGACCGTCGAAGGCGATCTCCATGCGGCGGCGATCACCGCCGACGAACTGCGGGCGCGCATCGACCACGAAGTCGGCGACGGCTCGTCGCTGTTCATCATGGATATCGGTCACTGGCTGGAGAGCGTCAACGTTGCGCTAGAAGCGTCGGAACGAGCGGCGAAACCCCGAACAAGCGCGCCGACGCTGTTGAACGCATCCGAAGCGCACCGCTATCGCCGCGTGGTGTACGACGAGGCGGGCAACGCAACACTCCGCGAAGACGACGGGACGCGGCACATCATCCCGGCATCGCAGCAGTACGACGTGACTCAGGCGACCATCTTCGGGTTGAACGAACGCCTCACGATGTCGGCGATCTCGCCGAAAGCCGACAACGAAGCGACGCTCCGTGAACGGTTCAACGACGAGTGGCTTCGATACGCTGAGGCGATGATGCGCTCGGACGGCGCGGGACTGGACTACGGCGTCTACGCCTACTACCCAGACGCGAACGAACTCGTTCACTACTGTCCGCGCTATTGGCACCGCGTCGTGTCGGTGGCGAGCAACTCGAAACTGATTGCCGATCCGAAGGGCGAACTCTCGTGGCGGGAGATTCGGGGGGTGTTCGAGGAAACGGTCGTCGCGGTCGCGGGCGGCAGCGTCGGGAGCAACATCCTGCACAGCGTTGTGATGGACTTGCGTCCCAACGACGTGAAGATCGCCGACAAGAGCGTCTTCAAAATGGAGAACATCAACCGAGTGCGACTCGGCTACAAGGATATCGTTCGCAACAATGAACTGCGCCGAAACCCGATGGACCTGATGCTGCGAAACAAGGCGCAGGTCGCCGCGTCGCAGTTGTACGCGATTGACCCGTACGTGAACGTCCACGTCTACGACGGCGGGATCACCGAAGCGACCATCGCGCGGTTCTTCGAGGGCGACGAGGACGAGTCCGCGACGACGTTCCTGGTGGAAGAGATTGACGACCCGCGCATGAAGGTGCGGCTGCGCGAGGAGGCTCGCAAACGCGGAATCCCGGTGCTGATGATGACGGATGTCGGCTCGTGCGTTCAACTCGACCTGATGCGGTACGACCTCGACCCCACGTTCCCGCTCGCCTACGGCACATCCGACGACTACCTCCACGACGCGACGAACGCCGTGTATGATCGCGGCGGCGACCGCGACGCCTTCTTCGCGTTCGTGGATGCGCTCATCGGCACGGACTACCGTCAGGACGAGTTGAACGACATCCTCAACGGCAACAGCGAAGTGCCGACATCTACGATCATCCCGCAACTTGGTTCGACGGCGGCGATGGCGGGCGCGATTGCGGCGGAGACCATCGCTCGGATTCAGTTGGGCGAGGAATACCCGCCGCGCGTCCTGATCAACAAGCGGACGTTTGAAGTTAAGCGGTACGCGTGAGAGTGGGAGGCAGTTTCACGGGGTCTGGACGACTTCGTGGATTGGGAGGCGAGGCGCATGGGGTCGGTCGCCGTGCGCTGGATTCTTCGCGCGACCGACGCGAAACAGCGCCGCCAACGGTTCCTTCACATCGTACGTCGCGGCGAACATTCGGTTGAGCAGCGCGACTTCAACGATCCCGGCGTGAATCGCCGCGTGATAGCCGTGTTGTTCCACCAAGAGCAGCGCGTGGGCAAGCGTTCGCCCCGCCTGAAGCCACCCTTCAACGGACTCTTCCTTTGTCGTGACGACGGCGACGAGCGGCGAACTCTCGATGCCCAACTTGCCCGCCAACGAGAACTTCAACCCGTCTTCGGGGAACAACGCGACCTCACCCTTCAACCCGCGATGGATTCGCACCGCGTCCGCGTCCTGCAACCCGAAGCCGACGCCGGGCATCCCCAACCCCGACGCGCTGTCGTTGGGAAGAATCCACTCGCCGAGCTCCTCACTGAACGCGCGCGAGTTGATGACGAAACCGTCCGCTTGCGACTGCATCTCCGAGAGCGTCTGTCTGTCGGAGCCGGAATACGCGCGCACCCTGGTCATCCCGCCGTGCGCGATTCCCCCAAGCGCTGAGACGAGTTCCGGCGACACGGTCCCGGTCGCATCGTATTCGGCGCGGACGATCTTGCGCGTCAACATCGCCTCAATGAGCGGCTTCAGTCGTGCCGCGCCCGCGTCGGTGGCGGCTTCGTTGTCCGAGAGTTCCACGCGCGCCGTCGCCAAACGGACGAACCGCGCTGAATCATCACCGTCCTTGATCGGCAGTACGTCCTCGCCTTCCGTTGGGACGAGTTCCAATCTGGGCGAAATTCCGTAGAAATCCGCCGCGAGCATCAGATGTTCCACCGCGCAACCGATACTGACGACCGCTTCCTTCCCGCGCGTATCGGATGCGGGTAGCACGTACCGTCTGTCCAAGTACACATCGACGCGCCCTACGCTCAATCGAAACCGCCACGGCTGCGAGTTGTGAGAACTCGGCGCGAGGTGCGCCAACGCGCAGAGGTGCGTCAACCTCTCATCCGGTGGGAGGGATTGAAACTCCGCCTGCGAACGTAACGGCGTCTTCCATACGGCGTAGTTGTCGCCATGAGGGACGGACTCGTTGATCACGAGCGGGCGCTCCATTTGATGAGGTGCGACAACGGGCTCGCCTTGTCTTTGGGCGGGGCGGCGGGTTGGGCGGAATGTTCACGCGCGCCGTTGCCAACGGGGGGGGCGATGATCGGGGATTGTGAATCGAAACGCCGACCCCTCGCCAAGCGTGGATTCCACCCAGATGCGCCCGCCGTGTCGCTGGACGATCTTCTTGCAGGTGGCGAGTCCCAAGCCCGTGCCGGGATATTCGTCGCGCGTGTGCAATCGGCGGAAAAGGTCGAAGATGCCCTCGTGATAGTGCGGATCGACACCAATGCCGTTGTCGCGCACGGAGAAGACCCACTCGTCCGTCCCTCGTTCGGCGGAGATGTGGACGGTCGGAGGCGCATCGCCCCGAAATTTCAGAGCGTTTTCGATCAGGTTCTGCAACAACTGCCCGAATTGGATGCCATCGACGGCGAGCGTCGGCAGAGGGTCGCACGTCACAACCCCTCCGGTCTCGTCCAAGCGAATCGCCAACACGCGCACAACCTCGTCCACCAGTTCGTTTGAGTCGGCAGTTGCGACTTTGGCGACCGCTCCGCCGACCCGCGTGTACGACATGAGCGCGTCCAGCATCGTCCGCATCCGGCGCACCCCTTCAACGAGGAAGGTGAGAAACTCCGCGCCGTCTCCCTCGAGTTCCGCCTTGTACCGCCGCGTGAACAGTTCCGCGTAACTCTCAACAACCCGCAACGGCTCTTTCAAGTCGTGCGAAACGACGTGCGCGTACTGTCGCAGCTCCGAATTCGACTGTTCGAGTTGCGAGTTTGCGCTTTGAAGTTGGCGGTTGAGCGACTCGGCTTCCTCCCGCAGATGGATCTCCCGCCGAACGCTGCGGACAAGCAGGAGCCCGACGAAGATACTCGCGCTAAAAATGAGCGTGTCCACAATCACCGCCGACGAAGATGCCGCCGTCCATATCTTCGAGAACAGCACGATCAACAGCGTCCCGACAAGCGCCTGAGTCGCCGCAATCTCCATCTGGAAGAGACGGTGGCGCACAATCGCGTAGGCGGTAAAGCCCATCAGGATCACCGGGGCGATGGGTCCCATAAAGACGAATGCAGAGGTCTTGAACACGACGACCGACACGACCGTCGCTGTGCCCATGATCGTGAACGATGCGAGAATGCCAATCCATAGGAGGCGATATTTGGCGCGGTCGTCGGAATCGGTCGCGCGTCGGTAGCGTACGGTTAGGATCACGAAACTGGCGATGAACAGCCCGATGAAATCAAGGAAGAAGATCGGCATCCCCATACCGGGAATCGGCATCGGTTGCCCATTCGGGTAGTGGATCCCCTTGAAGACGAACGGTCCTATGGACGCCGCCGCCGATGCCGCTCCCAACGCGCCGAGCAACCCCCACCATCGCCGTCGCATCGTCACTCTGTCGCGCGGAAATGTGTGCGCGAACAGGACGAGCGTGGGTCCAATAAACGAGCAGACGAACATGACGAGGCGGATCCACAGCAGTTGTTTGGTCGCGTAGTCGCCGCTGCCGGGGGTCGTGAGAGGCGGATGGAGCGAGTAGTAGTTGACGACGATGTACACGTCGATGAAGAAGGTCAGGGCGAAGAAGAGGCGGTTTGTCCAACTGGAGGAACGGCGTCGCAGCACGACGACCCCTAGCGAGGTATTCGCTACAAACGCCAATGCGCCCAGAAACAGTTCAAGGGTCGGTAAAGGCATCGCGCTCTCCTACGAGTGATGCGTCGCAACGATGGCAGCGATGATCCCCGTCAGGCGCCCGCGTCGCGCATCTTGCGCGTCCCCTGCATGTACCTTTCGGTCACGTCGAGTTTTCGACATTTGAAGATACGATATACGTTCGGCGTGTCGAATGCAACCCGCAAAACAAGGGGTCGCAATCGGAATCTTTCGACTATCGTGATGGTACTACATCTCATGTAACCGTAGCAATCGCCCCGCGTAGCCCCATATTAACTA
>JAQBWJ010000061.1 GCA_027625215.1 Candidatus Poribacteria bacterium | reverse complement strand
CGCGTGCCGATGGCGACGAGCAACTTCTTGCTGTCGTGCGACCACCAGAACCGTTCGATCAACTGTTCGTTTTCAAGAAGGCGTTTGCGGCTGGAACCGTCCGCGCGGATCACTTCGAGGTTTTGGATCGGTTCGGGACCGTTCACGTAGGCGATCCATTCGCCGTCCCACGACCAGCGGGGACGCTCATTCATGCCGTCCGTCGTCAGTTGCCGGCGATTGGAGCCGTCTGGGTCGATGGTGAACAGGTCGAACGTGAAGCGGTCGTAGATCGCCTGCGAGGGCTGGTATCGTTCGCGGCGAACGCCGAGATAGGAGGCTAACCCGTCGCGCGTCGTTTTCGGTTTCTGTTCGACGTAGACGATCACGCCTTCGGGAAGCAACGCATCGTCCGATGCGTTGTCTTGCGCGAACGCGGAAACGACGGAAAGCAGACAGGCGAACGCAATCGCGCCGTAGAGTACGGGTCGCATCGAAGCGGTTCCTCCTTACAACAACCGAAATCCAACAACGGGCACATGATGGCGCATTACATCGTTGGACGCAAATCGCATGGAAAACGGTTTAGTTGAAAAGGACGAAATTGGGGTTTGGGAGGGACGAATCGGAGCCGGGAAACGGTTAGCCGCGCTGAACGCGGTCGAGCTCCGAGTACGAAAAGACAAGACGATGCACCGCCGTAATATTCGTCAGCACGGCGAGAACGCCCAACACGAGGACGAGGAACGGCGTTTCACCCCAGAACGGCGCTTCCCACCGAACGGTGCCCCAACTGGCGAAGATCAACCCCAACGCCAACAGCACGACCCGCTCGGCGCGTTGCATGATCCCGACGCGGCACTCGATGTTCAGCCCCTCGGCGCGGGCGCGGATGTAACTGACGAGCAACGAACCGATAATCGCCATAAAGGAGAGCGTGATGGCAAGTAGGTGCTGCTGCTTGAAGAAATAGACGACCAAACCGCCGAAGATGAACGCTTCGGAGTAGCGGTCGATCACCGAATCCAACAACGCGCCAGACCGTCGTGTTTTGTGGCTTTCGCGGGCAACCGCGCCGTCGAGCATGTCGAACACACCCGCGACAAGGATCAGCACGCCCGCCCAGACGAGTTGTTCCTGAACGATCATCACGGCGACGAGCATGTTTCCAACCAGACCGACGAGCGTCATCATGTCCGCCGTCAGCCCAAGTTTGACCAGCAAACGGGCGACAGGCGTGACGAACACGCCCGCAATCACGCGACCTATGCGATCAATCGTCTGCATCATGGTGGGGGTGCTCCCCGCGCCGTTCGAGCGGCACTGTCTCCGTCGCAGTCACAAAGCGCGATGTGAAATCAGTGTGAATATACCATATCGCGCATGTTGATTCAATTGAATCGCTCGCGCGTACGGTACTCCGCGTGCTCTCCCCTATTTAACGACGAAGACGGCTCGTTGGGTTGCAACGATGCTCATGGTGTTTCGGCGTTCGGAATCGTGTTACTATTGCGGGCGGAATGAACAGGTATGGCGGATGTTATCGGACGTTTTGAGGAGTGGTGAATGGCAGCGGATACGCAGGCGCTTTCGTTTCCCGACGAACTCGGCTATCTCGGAGAAACGCACGAATGGGGTCGGCTGGACGGCGACATTTGCACCGTCGGCATTTCGGACTACGCGCAGCATGAGATCGGCGATGTTGTGTACGTCGAACTCCCGTCGGTCGGCGATACGGTCGAGGCGAATTCGGATTTCGGCGTGATCGAGTCCGTCAAATCCGCGTTCGACTTGATGTGCCCGATGAGCGGCGAGGTCATCGAAATCAATGAAGCGTTGGAGGCGTCGCCGGAACACGTTAACGACGACCCGTACGGCGAGGGGTGGATGATCCGCGTCAAGGTGAGCGATCCCGCCGAGTTCGAGCAGTTGATGAACGCCGCCGACTATCAATCTTCGGTGACGAAAGGGTAGACGCGGGTGAATTACGTCCCGAACACGGATGACGACCGTCGCTTAATGCTGGAAGTGATCGGCGTCAATTCCATCGACGACCTTTTTTTGGATATCCCGGAAGACCTGCGGATCGCGCGGCTGAACGTCGCGGACGGGTTGACGGAACTTGATTTGACTCGCCACATGCGGAGCATCGCCGCGAAGAACGCGAACTTGGACGACTACGCTTCGTTCTTGGGCGCGGGCGCGTACGACCACTTTTTGCCGAGCGTCGTGACGCCGCTGATTCTGCGTGGCGAGTTTTCGACGGCATACACCCCCTATCAGCCGGAAGTGAGCCAGGGGACGCTTCAGGCGGTCTACGAATATCAGACGATGATCTGCGCGTTGACGGGCATGGCGATCTCGAACGCCTCGATGTACGACGGGGCGTCGGCGTTCGCGGAGGCGGCGTTGGTCGCGCTGAACACGACGCGCGGCATCAGCGAGATCGTCGTGGCGAAGACGGTCCACCCCGAATATCGCGCGACGCTCGCAACGTACCTGCGCGGGCGCGACGTGACGATCAAGGAAATCCCCTACGACGACGCGACGGGGACGATTGATATCGCCGCGTTGGAAGATGCCGTGTCCGACAAAACGGCGGGCGTGCTCGTCCAGTACCCCAACTTTTTCGGCGCTTTGGAGCCGATGACGGAAATCGGCGAGATCGCCCACAAAGCGGGGGCGCAGTTCGTTGTCGCGGTGAACCCGATTTCAATGGGGTTGCTCAAACCGCCGGGTGAATACGACGCCGATATCGTCGTCGGCGAGGGGCACGCGCTTGGGAACCCGATTGCCTTCGGCGGACCTTATCTTGGATTCTTCGCCGTTAGCGAAAAGTTAATTCGACGGATACCGGGGCGTTTGTCAGGCGAAACGACGGACGTGGACGGACGCAGAGCGTGCGTGTTGACGCTTCGCGCCCGCGAACAAGACATTCGCCGCGAGAAAGCGACCTCGAATATCTGCACGAATCAGGCGTTGAACGCGCTCGCGGCGTGCGTTTACCTCGCTGCGGTCGGCAAAGAGGGGATGCGGGAAGTCGCCACGCTGAACGCGCAAAAGGCGCACTACGCGCTGGGTCAATTATCGGTGAACGGGTTCGAGTCGCGGTTCGACGCGCCGTTCTTCAACGAATTCGTCGTGAAGTACCCGTCCGATGTGGAAACGTTGAACGAGGCGCTGTTAGACGAGAAGATCATCGGCGGGCTGCCGTTGGGGCGATTCTACCCGGAACTCTCGGACTGCGCGCTCGTCGCCGTGACGGAGATGCGGACGAGAGAACAGATCGACGCGATGGCGGCGACGCTGAAACAGGCAGCGTCGGTGTAGGAGACAAACACAGAGGGAGGGTGTCGGCGATGAGCGAATCGTTGCGTTTGTCGTTGCGGTCGCGCGTACAGCCGTTCAAGGGACAGGACGCTTGGGAAGAAGTCAACTTCGAGCGGCGGTTTCCCACTGACAAGACCGCGTTGCTCCTCTGCGACGTGTGGAACAAGCATTGGTGCGACGGAGCGACGGAGCGCGTCGACGCGATGGTGTCGCGGATGGATGCCGTAGTCCGCCGACTGCGGTCGCGGGGGGGGCAGATCGTGCATGCCCCGTCCGACACGATGGACTTTTACGCGGATACACCCCACTTCTTGAAACCGGGCGACGTGCCGAAGATCGAGCCGCCCGATCCTCTCAACCTGACCGACCCTCCCCTGCCGATTGACGACTCGGACGGCGGATGCGATACGAACGAAAAGCCGTGGTACAAGGCGTGGTCTCGACAACATCCGGGCATTGAGATCGCCGCGCCCGATAAAGTTTGCGACGACGGGACGTTGATCTATCGGCTCATGCACCAGCAGGGGATCGAAAACCTCTTGTTGATGGGTGTCCACACGAATATGTGCGTGTTGGGGCGGTCGTTTGCGATCCGGCAGATGACGCGGTGGGGGGTGCGCTGCGTGTTGGTACGCGACCTGACCGACGCGATGTACAACCCCGCAAAACCCCCGTACGTCAGTCACGACGCCGGGACGCAGCTCGTGGTCGAACACATCGAAAAGTACTGGTGTCCGACGACGTTGAGCGACGATTTGATCCGATAACGGGTACGCAGCCGTTCGATTATAGGTGCATCGCATCGACGATCTATGTTAAGATCGTGACGTGGTGTTCTCTACGCATGATGAGCGATGACAGTATTTTGAGGAAAAGATGCTGCCGAGTCCGACCCGTGTTCTCTTGGTTGAGGACAGTTCCGGCGATGCGACTATTGTCAAAGCATGGCTGGACGATATCCCTGCGACCTCGTTCGAGGTGACGGTCGTCGGGTACATGCGCGACGCCATCGAACACTTGAAGTCGTCAGGCGTGGATGTCGTCCTGCTTGATTTGGGGCTGCCGGATGCGAACGGGCTCGATTCCGTTCAACAGATGCACGACGCCGCGCCGAACGTCCCGCTGATTATCATGACGGGGACGGACGACGAATCGACCGTCGCCAATGCGATTGAGATCGGCGCGCAGGACTACCTCGTTAAAGATTACGTGAACGACCAACTGCTGTCTCACTCGATCAAGTTCGCCGTTGAGCGACAGCGACTGCTCAACGAGAAATTCATCGACCTGAAGACCGCCGTGCAGATGTTGAGCCGTCGTAAGATCAGCCTCGAAGGGGTAAACCTCGACGGGTGGGATTTGCGCGGGATGAATTTTCAACGAGCGACGTTGAACGGGGCGAGCCTCAAGGGAGCGATGCTCAACGCGGCGAATTTCCAACAGGCGGAAATGCACCATGTCGTGTTGGACAGCGCGAAGATGGAACAAGCCGACTTGCAGTGGGCGGACGTTCACGATTCCTCGCTGAAGAACGCGAATATGACCCGCGCCAGCCTCCGATGGACGAACCTCACGAACACGATGCTTGACGGCGCGGTGATGAAGGACGCCTTCATGCAGGGCGCGAAACTTTCCGGCACGAACCTCGAAACGGCAAATGTGACGGGCGCGTACTACGACGACGAGACGGAGTTCCCGGACGGGTTCGACCCGGACGCCGCCAATATGGTGCGCCGCGACTGACAGCCGCTCAACTCAGCGGCTCATCTGTCGGAGCCGCGCCCGACGTATCTCCTCTTTCATTGCCCGATCCGCCATCACAATCGACCCGGCAATCGCCACATTCAACGACACGCCCGCTTTAGACGGCACTTGAACGATGTGCGTCTTTTCGCGGAGGGTGAAGTACTCCTCCGGCATCCCGATATACTCAGACCCCAACAGATAGACGGCGCGTTCCGGGTGGACGAACGTTTCGAGGCTGCGGGCGTTTTCGTCCATTTCGATGATGACGAACTCGGCGTTTTCGGGCATCGCCGTGTTGAAGTGCGCGGCGTCCTCGAAATAGAAGACGGGGACGTGGCGGTCGAACGTGTGCGCCGCTTCGTTGTCGAGGGGAAATCGACGCGCGATGCCGAACACCCCCTGCGCCCCGAACGCGAACGACGACCGCACCAACGTCCCGATATTCAATGTGTTGCGCGGCTCGACCACGCCGATCATGAAGAAACCGCGCTCCATCAGTACTCGCTTTCGCGTCGTAGAGAAGTGAATGGAGAGGAGTGAGAAGTGAGATAGGCCAACGCTCTTTGTCGCCAGTCACTTCTCATTTCTATTTTTCTCTGCTTCCTCTAACCGATTGCCGACTTCAACTTGGCGACGACATCGACCGCTTCGTTCCGTTCGGAGGCGTCAATCGCGCCGAACAGCATCGCCGCGCTCTTGATGTTGTCGTCAAGGACGGTCGGGGGTTCGTCGCCGCCTTCCAGCCACGACAGAAACTGATCGACAATCGCCTGATGCCCGTCGTACGTCACCCCGACAGTAGGGAGCTCTTCGGTGGATACACCTTCGCGCGGCACGTGTTTCAACAACCGCACTTTGTGATCCGAGTCGAGAACCAACGCGCCTTCGGAGCCGACGATCCGGTAGTATTCGGCGTGCCAACTGTTTTGCGCGCCGGATTCGAGGCAGTTGCCTTCGTAGTGGGCGCGAAGGTTGTTCGTCATCGTCATCACGTAGGTGCCGATACACTCGCCGTCGAAACTTGCGTGACCGGGGTTCCACTCCCATCCGGCGATAGTGGCGCAGTCGGCGCCCGTGAGGTGTCGCAGTTGGTCGAAGTGGTGCACGGAACCTTCGACCAACAGGCTGTGGTCGATCTCGTGGCGGAATTTGCCCCATGCGTTGCGATTCCTGTAGTCGGCGGCGAAGCGCGCCATCAGGTAGTACGGCGTCCCGACCAACCCCTTGTCCGCAGCCTGCTTCAATGTCTGGATGCGCGGCGTGAATCGGTAGTTCTGCGTCACCTGCATCTTGACGCCCGCCTTTTTGACGGCTTCGTAGATCGCGAGACAGTCCTCCCACGAGTCGGCGATGGGCTTCTCGCTGAGGATGTCCAACCCCGCCTCCGCCGCGCCGACGGCTGCCTGCCGGTGGTATGCCGGAGGGATGACGATGGTGCAAAAGTCGGCGTCGACTTGTGAGAAGGCGTCTTCCATGCGGGTGAAGCGTTGGTTGTCGTTCAGGTTGAGGAAATCGCCCTGGTCTTTCAGCACGTCTTCGCGGATTTCGACCAGCCCGACGACTTCCATCCGGTTGGAAAAGGGTGGGAAGAAGTGGCGAATCCAGCCGCCCGCCATGCCGCCCGCGCCGATCATCAAACAGCGTTTCTTGTCGCTCATTGAACTCGTCCTATTCCTGATAAAAGGAGGGTTTGCCACTTGGAAATGTATCAGGACGAGCGGGCGGTGTTAAGTGGAACGCGCGACTCCAACCGTCGGGGGCGTGTGAATGGAACGGGGGCGAGAGCGGGCGATTAGTCCAAATCCTGCTGAATGGCGATGTGGTTGCCCGACGGGTCTTCCAAGTCGATGCGGAGGACGTTCCAAGGTGTTTTGAACACTGTGCCGTCCCAATCGGGGCGACGCGCCTTCCACTCCTTAAACAGTGCTTTGATGTCATCGACATGGGCGACGGCGTTGCTGCCGAACGGTCCTTCCTCCCACTCATTCAGATGAAGGAAAAGGTTGTCGCGCGAGACCTGCATGTACGCGGGTTTGTCGGGCGCGAACCGAAACTCCCAATCGATCTTGAAGCCGAGCCAATCGACGTAGTACGCTACGCCTTCGTCGTACGACAGGATACGAATCACGGGCTGAATGCTTGTTAGATTGGCTTTTGTGTGTTCCGGTTCCGTTGATTCGGGCGCTTTGTTCGTCATCGATTCGCCATTGCCTTCCGGTTCGTAAGCATCGGACGAGTACAACTTAATCTGCCAGACCGCCATTGCCAGCACGAACAGACCCGCTAGCAACGTCCAGCCGCGTACGGCTCTCATCGTGATTTTCCCCACGTTGATAATGGATCGTCATAAGACGCCGATGATCGCGCGTGGAGGATGTCGCCAAATGGGACATCTCCACCGATAAGACAAGTAAGTTCGTCCGCGTCGGATTGGGAAGGTTGTGGTTCCGACTTTCATACGCAAGAAACAGTGATTCGTTTCAAATCGACGGGGAGCCGACTTCGATCTATCTTTATCTACGTCACATCGCAGACGAAGATCGGAGGAAACTAGAGCGAACGTGAACGCGGCAAAAGGCGGTCAACTCATTGCGTCAAAATCAAGAGCACCCGAAATGAGATCGTTGCCTCATCATCTAAAGTGCCCCTGAAACCTGACCTCATTCGAACAGTTGTCCTCAACTTGACGGATGAGGTCAGAATTCGCCTATTGCGCCGGACTTGCGTTTAATATATGATTGCTTCTGTCGTTCGCATTCCAGCCAGATTAAGTGCGAACGAGCCAACAAACGCCGATCACCGCTGACGGCGAAAGGAGGTGTACGAAAGTCGTCCCCCGACAAGGGGAGTCGGGCGACGAGTGCTTTGCGTTTCTCTTTACGACACATGATGACTCGATGTTGGGATAAGGAAGGGAGCCCCCTGATGTTTTCAGGATGGCGCCGCATGGTTCTGTTTGCCGCCGCGTTCGGGCTGATCGCCGTTTCATCGGCTCACGCCGTCAAGAACGCCCGCGTTTCCACCTACGGCGGCGGTCACCAAATCTGGTTCGAGGCTGAAGACTACGACGAGCGCAATCCGGATACCGAAGAGTACTTCGTTGTCGCGGATGGGGCGGGCGCTTACGGCAGGGTCGTCACGCGCGTGTCGGCGGCGGCGGCATGATGCGCTGGTCGTTCGACATCAGCGCGGCGGGCGGTTCCGCCGGGATATGGCACATGTTCGGTCGCGTCATCAATCCCGCGAATCAATCCGACTACCTCGTCGTCGTCGGAACGGAGACGGCTCCTGTC
>JAQBWJ010000060.1 GCA_027625215.1 Candidatus Poribacteria bacterium | reverse complement strand
CTTTCACGGCGCGATCAGCCCGCAGACGGCGAAACTGCTCATCAAAGAGTTGGAACAGTACCAGCCGATGTTCGTCGAGGAACCGTGCCAGTGCCAGAACGTCGATGTGCTGGCGGATATCGCGCGCGGCACGCACCTGCCGATTGCGACGGGCGAGCGCGTCTTCACGAAATGGGGCTTCCGCGAGATTTTGGAGAAGGGCGCGGCGTCCATCCTCCAACCCGACCTGTGCCACGCGGGTGGAATCCACGAAGTCCATTTGATTGCGGGCATGGCGGAGGCGTACTATGCGGGTATCGCGCCGCACAACCCGTTGGGACCGATCTCGTTGGCGGCATGTGTTCAGGTGGATGCGACGATCCCCAACTTCATCGCGCAGGAGCATACGACGCTCGGCGAGGGGTATCTCAAAAAGCCGTTCACATTCAAAGACGGCTTCATCGAACTGCCGACGGGTCCGGGACTGGGCATCGAGTTGGACGAGGACGCGCTGGAAGACAAAATCGACCACGACTGGCGCAACCCGGAGTCCTATCTCGGCGACGACGGCTCCGTTGTCGATTGGTAAACAAATGTCATTCTGAGGTTACTGCCGAAGAATCCCGGTTACAACCCGCTACATCCGGAATTCTTCGCTACGCTCAGAATGACACAGGGACCACAGGTTGAGGATTCCTGAAGGCGTTGAGAGGGACTTGTGGGAACGGGAACAATCCTAGACCGCATCGTGGAGACGAAACGCGCGGAGTTGGCGCGCGACAAGTCGGAGACACCGCTCGCCGAGTTGAAGGCGCGCGCGCGCGACCTCCCTCCGCCGCGCGACTTCGCCGCCGCGCTTCGTCGTGACGGACGTGGTGACGGAGCCATCCGCCTGATCGCCGAAGTGAAAAAGGCGTCGCCCTCGAAGGGGGTGATCCGCGAAGACTTCCACCCCGTCTCGATAGCGAAGGAGTACGCCGCCTCAAGCGCGGACGCGATCTCCTGTCTGACGGACGAGCAGTACTTTCAGGGGCATCTGTCGTATCTAACGGCGATCCGTCGGGAAATCGCCCTGCCGATCCTCCGCAAAGATTTTACGATTGACCCGTACCACGTTTGGCAGGCACGGGTTGCGGGAGCGGACGCGGTGTTGCTCATCGCGGCGATCCTCTCGGATGAGACGATGCGGGAACTCCGCGACTGCGCGACGGAGTTGGGATTGTCCGCGCTGGTGGAAGTCCACGACGACGCGGAACTCGACCGCGCCCTCGCGTTGAACGCGAGGATCATCGGCGTCAACAACCGCAACCTCCACACCTTCGAGACGGCGCTCAACACGACCTTCGCCCTGCGAAAACGTGTGCCGAAAGAAATCGTCTTCGTCAGCGAGAGCGGCATCCACACGCGCGAGGACGTGTCGCGGCTCGAAGCGGCGGGCGTCGACGCGATGCTTGTCGGCGAATCGCTCATGCGGAGCGACTCCATTGGCGCAAAAATCGCCGAACTGAGGGGCGTCTAATGGCAACGCGCGTCAAAATCTGCGGCATCACCAACCGCGACGACGCCCATCTCGCCGTCGATGAGGGCGCGGACGCGCTCGGCTTCATCTTCCACCCAAAATCCCCCCGCTATATCACTCCCGAAGCCGCCCGCGAGATCGTCCTAACGCTGCCGCCCTTCGTGACAACGGTCGGTGTCTTCGTGGACGAAACCCCGATGGCGATGAACCGCGTCATCGAACACGTCGGGCTGAACGCCGCCCAACTGCACGGCGACGAGACTTCCGAGACCTGCCGCCACGTCCGAGCCGATGTGATCAAAGTGTTCCGCGTGAAGGATTCGCTCGACTTCCCGTTCGACCGCTACCCCGTCCGCGCATTCATGCTCGACACCTACGTGAAAGAAGCGCACGGCGGCACGGGCGAGCGGTTCGACTGGGAGTTGGCGAAGGAGGTGAAGCGTTTCGGGTCGATCATCCTCGCCGGAGGGCTGACACCGGGCAACGTCGTCGAGGCGATCCGCGTCGCGGAACCGTACGCCGTCGATGTGAGTTCGGGGGTGGAGGCGCGTCCCGGCGTCAAGAATCCCGACGCTTTGAGGGCGTTTCTGCGAACCGTTCGGAGCCTTTAGTCCGTTGTTGAGATTAGCGGTTTCCGTTCGCGTGAAAACGCGGTACTATATAAAGTGGCGCGAGCAGTCTGACGGCATCCCTCAACCCTTCATAAGGTGAGGTTCCATGTACGCTTCGAGCACCAGCAGCGTTCGACCGACTCAAGACCTTCGCATCTTCTCCGGCAGAGCGCATCTTGGACTCGCAAAAGAGATCGCCGACATCATCGGCGTCGAACTCAGCCCCCGACACCTCACCACATTCCCCGACTCCGAAACGCACGTCCAGATCGAAGAGAGCGTGCGCGGCGCCGACATCTTCATCATTCAACCGACCTGCCCCCCCGTCAACGAAAACCTGATGGAACTGCTCGTCATGCTGGACGCGCTGCGTCGGGCATCGGCAGGACCCATCACGGCGGTCGTGCCGTACTACGGCTACGCGCGGCAAGACCGCAAATCGACGGGGCGAGAGCCGATCACCGCGAAGTTGGTCGCCGACCTCATCGCCCACGCCGGAGCGAGCCGCGTCGTCTCCGTCGATCTCCATGTCGCGCAGATTCAGGGCTTTTTCGATATCCCGATGGATCATCTCACGTCGATGACGACGATTGCGAACCACATTCAGCAGTCCGACCTCTCGAACGCGGTCGTCGTGTCGCCCGACGTGGGACGCGCGAAACTCGCCGAAAAGTATGCGGACGTGCTCGACCTGCCCCTCGCGCTGATGCACAAGCGTCGCAGCGGGGTCGGCGGCAGCGGCGCGATGGAAGTCGTTGAGATCATCGGCGACGTGAAGGGCAAAACGCCCCTCGTCGTGGACGACGTGATCTCAGGCGGCAGCATCATCAATCAGGCGCGCGCGTTGGTCGAGGCGGGGTCGAACCCCGTGACGCTCATCGTGACGCACGGCATCCTCGTCGGCAAGGCGTTGGAACGGCTCGCGGAGGACTGCGTGGAGCGCGTCATCGTGACGAACACCGTCCCCGTGCCGGACGAGAAACGCATCAAACTGCCCAAGTTGGAAGTGCTGTCCATCGCCCCGTTGCTGGCGGAAGTGATCCAAAAAGTGCACAACTGCGAATCGGTCAGTTCCGTCTTCAGCAAGCACCGGATCGACTTCCCCGTATAACACGGCGGATGCGACGATTGATAAGGTTTTAAGGGGCGCGGCGTGATGTCGCGCCCTTTTGCGTGCTCAGGAGAAAGTGCCTCCACCAGCAGGGTGAAGTTAGGTACTGCGTCACATCTCGTCAGCATCGGAGGGCATCGGATGGATTTCCCCGCGTCGCTCCAATCGAAGATCGAATCCACCTTAAAGCAGGTCAATCTGACGATCCAACCGCTGCCGGGCGGAATGAACGACCGCACCTTTCTCGTGACGGGCGGCGATCACGAGTGGGTCGCGCGGGTGGATGGGGCGGAGGAGACGGGGATTCGACGCGCGGTGCGCGCTCAGGGGTTGGCGTTCGAGGCGGGTGTCGCCGTGCCGGAAATCATCACCCACGATGACGACGGCGAGTGGCAATGGGCGATTGAGGAGCGCGTCAACGGCGACCCGTTCGAGACGAACGCGCTCCCCTCAGACCGCAACCACGCGCTTTCCCGCCATCTGGGGCGACAACTCCGCCGCCTTCATACCGCCCGCCGCGAGGAGTTCGGGTTGATCGAACCGAACCCGTACCCGTCGTTCGCCCGATTCACCGACTGGCTGGACAACGGGGAACGGCATCTGCCGGAAGCCGCCTCGCTTGCCGACCTGTCCGCTTCGACGGTTGATCTCATCCGCGACGCCTACTCCCTGCTCCGCGAATCGCCCACCGATCCGCGTCTCACACACGGCGACTGCGCGGGCGGCAACATCCTCGTCCGCGAGAACAACGTCGTCGCGTTGATCGACTGGGAGTGGGCGAGCGGCGGCGATCCGACGCACAACCTCGCCTATTGGGATTTCTGGAACGACGACCCGTCGTTGATCGACGCGCTGTTGGAAGGGTATGAACCTGACAACACGGTGGAAATGCGGCGGCGGGTCGCAGCGCACCACTTCGTCGTCTGTGTCGAGGTGATTCGCGTCTACCATGAGTTCGGCGACCCGGACGGCATCGCCGACGCGCGGGAACGTCTCACGTCGGCGAAGGCGATGGAGAGGGCGTCGCGGACGGGTCTTCGATGAGCAGGATTGCGCCGATAAAACGATGAGGGCGACCAGTCGGTCGCCCCCCTTGCGAGACTCATCAATTCAAGCCGACCGACGCGCCTACTTCATCATCACCATCCGCCGACTCAACCGCGTCGATCCCGCGTCCACCCCGTAGAAGTACACCCCGCTGGCGACCTGCTCGCCGAGCATGTTCCGCCCGTCCCAATAGACGGCGGACGAGCGGGTCGAGTAGTACCCTTCCTCGACGAAGCCGAGATCGAGTTTGCGGACGAGTTCGCCGCGCATACTGTAGATGCTCACCGTGACCTCCGACGCCTCTTTCAACTCGAACGGAATCCACGTCTCCGGGTTGAAGGGGTTGGGGTAGTTCGGCAGCAGCGAGGTCGCGTTCGGCGGCGTCCAGACGACGCGCGCTTGAAGCGTGTGCTTGCCCTGCCCAAGTCGGAGCGAGCCGCCTCGCGTGAGGTCGTATTCGCGTTCGCCGTAGGTCAGCGTCGCGCGGTAGCCCTGATCGAGCGAGATGCCGTCCCATCGCACCGTGCCGACGGCGCTCATGTCGGCGACCAACTCCCACTCCGCACCCTTCTTCGACTTCGGCATGACGCTTCGGGTCAGTCGCCGCGTCAGGTCTTCCGTGTTCGTCGCGTAGAAGGCGTTGTAGCCCTTGTCGTTCTTCGGAGCGGGCGGCAACGGCACATCCAGACGGTCGAAGCCGACTCGCGCGTTTTTGTCGCTCGCGCCGAGTTCGAGGGAACGCATGTCGTCCCCGCCCAGATCAAGCGTCAGGTGGAGGTCCCAGTCGAGTTTCGGTTGCTCCGGCGCGGGACGGAACAGCGAGTTCACCCCATCGTCGTCCATCCAGCGACGCTGCGGCAGCACAACCGTCCGTTGCGAACCGCTCGCGTTGTAGACCCAATAACCCTTGCCCGCTTCCAACTCAGAGGCGATGGCGTACTGCCCGCCCGTATAGGAGAAGACGGTGTTCGGCAGTCCGCCGTCCACGAGCGTCGCGGGAACGGCGCTCGGCAGTTCGGCGGGCGCGCCGAGCAGGTTCCAACCCGTCTCCAACGTGACTGTCGGGGCGAGCACGTCCGAGTCGTCGAGGTTGAGCGAGAGCGAGGTGATCCCCGTCGTGGAGGGCAACAGGAACAGCCCTTTCGTCACCGCCGGGATATTTGTGTCGTTGTAGGTCGTTACCGGCGTGTAACTTTGCGACGCCGCGTTCCACCCGAACGCCGACACGCTGACGCCCTGCAACGTCGCGCGGGCGCCGGAGCCGGGCAGCGAGATCAGGTTCCATCCGCTCGCCAAATTCAGGTCGAACGAGGTCGTCGCCGTCTTTTCGAGCACAATCTCGAAGTTGTAGATGCCCGTCGTCGTCAAGTTCAACGTGAGCGGGTTGTTCGTGGACGAAAGCGCCCACGCATCGTCGGTGTTCACTTCCCGCAAGATGGCGTTCGTGTAGCCAATGGACGCCAGCAGGTTGTCGATGTCCGTCTGATTCCACTTGATCGTCGCGGTCGAGGAGGTTCCACCCGTCACACGCGCCTTAAGCGTCCAAATCAGGTCTTCGTCCGAGATCGGCTGCGCGATGATGTCGCGGCGCAGGATGTTGCTGCTGCGTTCCAACTGGAACTTGATGCCGCTCGTAGAGGATTCCGCCGCGCCCAACACGTCTTCGTACCGGGCGGACGGGGTGGTGATGTAGTTTGGCGTCGTCGTGACGACGTTGTTCGACGCGCCCGTTGAGACGCCGAACGCGACGCCGCGCGATCCGGTCGAGTCGGTCAGCGTCAGCCACGCGAAGTCTTCCGGCAGAAACGGCGACCACGAACCGCCTTGCCCGTTGTTGTCCGCGCCGCCCGTGGTGATCGGCGAGACGACGCCCGATCCGTTCTCGGCGGCGACCGGGGTGATGCGGTGGAGGTTGTGCGTGCCTGCGGTGCGGTTCGAGTTGAAGCCCAGTTGCAACCCGTCGGGCGACCAGAAGGGGGCAGTGTCGTTGTCGGTGCCGGTGTCGGTCGCGGTTCCGTCGTTCACCGTAATCTGAGTGAACGTCGCGCCGAGCAAATCGATCGTCCAGATTTCGTGATCGACATACAGCCGGGTCGATTGCGCCGCCACCGTCGCGCTATCGGGCGACAGATAGGTGTGGAAGTAATCCGCCACCGAAATCGGCAACGCGACCAGCGTGTTCGTCGGATCGGCGACATCGACCTGCCAGATTTCGGATTCCGGCGGGCTCGAATCCGCCGAGAAGACGAGCCGCGTGCCGTCGGTGTTCCACGTCGTGCGGTACTGCTCGAAACCGTCCGTCGTGATCTGCGTGACCGAGTTGTTGGACAGCGTGAGCGTGAACACGTCCGTGTCGCCACCGTCGCGGTCGGACAGGAAGGCGATTTTGGAGCCGTCCGGCGACCACACGGGGACGCTGTTCGTATAGGCGTCGTTCGTGCGGTTCGTCGGGTTCGAGCCGTCGGCGTTCGCCGTATAAATGTCGCCGCTGCGGGCGAAGGCGATCCGCGCGCCGTCCGGCGACCAAGTCGGCTCCGTATCCGCGCCGCCGCTGGTGATCTGATGGCTGTTCGCGCCGTCCACAGACGTGACGTAGAGGTTGCCGCTCAACGCATAGACAATCCGCGTCGTATTCGCCACGTCACCCGTCGGGGCGGAACTCAGCGCGACGGACGTCGCGTCCTCGTTCAGGTAGCCGATGCTGTTGTGGCTGAACGAGACCAACGCGGATTCGTACCCCGGCGTCGTCGCGGTGAACAGCACCGTGACCGTCTTGGTCGAACCCGGACTCAGGTTGAACGGGAACGAAACGGGCGTCGTGATGGTGAAATCCGTGTTATTGACCGACATGCCGCTGACAGTCCCCGTTGAACTCCCCACGTTTTTGAGGGTGATCGACGCGCTGTTCGTGCCGCCGACGGCGGTCGTCGCGATGGAGAGCGGTCCATCCGTCACGGTGATGAGAGGACGCGGGGCGATGTCGCCGACCAGACCGTTCAACGAACCGTGGTTCGCGTTCGCGGTGAGATCGTCCGCCGTGCCGTCGTCGAATGCCCAGTAGCCGACCAAGTTCGCCTCGCCGCCTGTCGATTTGCCGCGATAGGACGCGCGGATTTCGTCCGCCGTCTGCGCGACACTCCACAATCGGATGCCGTCGACGTCGCCGCCGTACGCGCGCGCGTCGTCGCCCCGAATGGTGAAGGAGAGCCCGGTCGAGTTCGTAGACGTTCCCGTCGAGTCGGTCTCGGTATCTTCCAGCACGCCGTCGATATAGAGGCGCATCGTCGCGCCCTCTTTCACCAACGCGACGTGATGGTATTGACCGTCGTTCAGCGTGGAGGTCGAGACGAGCGTTGTCGTTGTGGAACCGTCGGAGCGCCCCGCAACAATCTTGTTCGGGTTGCCGCCGAGCGCGCCGCCGTACCGGATGGCGTACGGATATGCCCCCGATCCGCTCCACTTCTCGATGATCGAGTGCTCCCCGGACAGCGACAACGGTTGCAACGTTTTCGGCTTCGTCCATAGCGAGACGGTGTAGTTCGAGCTCCCGGCGAGGTTCAGTTCCGTTGCGTGCGGCACCGTGACCCACCCGCCCAAAAGCGACGTCAGCAGCCCCGGCGACACGAACGCTTGGTTCACGTTCGCGGAATCGACGGTGAATGACCTCTCGGTGATCGGCGTCGAGCCTTTGTACGCGCCGTCTACCGATTGAAGGCTCCAATAGTACGTTCCATCCGCGAGATCAAGGCTCCACTCGGTATTCTGGTTCGCGTTGCCTATTTGGACGACCCGTCTGAACCCGCTCGTTTCGTCGTACGCGCGTCCGGTCTTCTGCGCGCCACCCGCCGCCGTGCCGACGCGCAGTTCATAGGTCAGCGCCGCCGACGGCGTTTCCGTGTCGGTTGCCGCATCCCATGAGAACGTCACGTTGCCGCCGACCGCCGACACGGATAGGTTCGTCGGGGTGGAGGGCGCCGTGTTCGCGGTCGCCACATTGTTGCGATAGACGTTCACGTAGGCGGTCGTGGCGGTCCTACCAACAACGATGATGTCGAGGTCGTTGTCGTTGTCGTAATCGCCCCAGACGCCTTGACCGCTTTTTCCACC
>JAQBWJ010000059.1 GCA_027625215.1 Candidatus Poribacteria bacterium | reverse complement strand
CGGCGTGAAACCGCTGAACGACGCAAGTCCGGCGATCCGTTCGTCCAATGCCGTCGAAAACAGTCCCACCATCCCGCCGAGCGAATACCCCAACACGTAGAGATTCTTCGTGTCGAGCGGCGGCAGTGTGAGTTTGTCGTCGTTCTCCGTCAAGAAATCAACCGCGTGTCGCACGTCGCGCGCCATCGCGCCGAGTTTCGAGAAACGCGGGTATCGCTTGTAGAAGTCGCGTCCTTCGAGCAATCGCGTGCCGAACCCGAGTTGGTCGAAGCACAGGACGGCATATCCGCGCGCCGCAAGGACGTGGTAGATCGGCTCGCCTTCCATATACGCCCCCGTATACCCCGTCGAGTACGAGTACGGATGGAGCCAAATGATGACGGGCATCGGGAGCGTTAGACCCGCGTTGTAGTACAAATGCGCCGAGACGCCCTGCCCGAAGCGAAGGCGCAACCCGACAATCGGTTCCTCGCGTTCGTTGTGGCGGTCGCGCACCATCATCCGCGAGACGTGGTCGGGTTCGAGTCCGTAGCGGATGTCGGCGGAGTCTTTCGCGTCGGGAGGCTCGTCGCCCAACAACCAGCGGATGCGGTCTTGAGGGGGAGCGTCCTTCTCGGGAGGCGCCGGATTGTTCGATTTGCGCCACGCCTGCCAGTCGAAGCGGTGGAGCAGTTCTTCGGGGAACTCCTCCGTCTCCTTGCCGAACGCTCTATCGAACCAACCGAAGTATCGGTGAACGTCCGTCGCGGTGATCTCATGCGCCCCGTATCGCCAATGCGTGCGGAGTTGGTCTTCCGCGTCGAGCAGCCGATAGACACGCTGCGCGGCGAGGTAATTCCGCTCGACGGCGAAGGTCGTTTCACACCCGTCGTTCAACGCCGTCGAAAGCAGGCAACTGCGCGGCGCGATCAACGCGGTGAGCGCGTGCAGATCGACGGGCAACGTGTGCTCCCGCCCGACGAAATCGCGCAGGCTCTCGGTGAACCAGTCGGGGCACATCCGCGTCGTGAACTCGACGGATTCCTCGAAGGTGTTTTCCGAAACGAAGCGATAGGGCGTCGCGCCGCCGGAGCCGGAACTGCCCGACACGACCGCTTTGATCCGCTCGTCGTACGCCGCCGCGATCATCGCCTGCTTGCCGTTGCGCGAATGCCCGGTGATGCAAACGCGATTTTTGTCTACATCGTCGCGCGTCAGCAGATAGTCCAAAGCGCGGCTGGCGAGCCACGCGCGGCGCGGGATTCGTCCCCATGTGCAGTCGGGATAGACGTTCGTAAACTGATCGCACTGGTCGTCCACGTCCGCGCCGGGATAGACGCACGCCATGTATCCGCGCGACAGCCCGATCAGCCCCCAAGGACGATGGTTCGTCTGAGTCAGAAACGCCGGGTACGTGCCGACGCCCTGCGGGCGCAATACTTCGAGCGTGATCGACGTGGCGGGTTCGGTATCAAACGCGATTTGAACGATCTCGTGAATCGTGCCGCGTTCGCAGGTCTGTTTCAGGATTTGAGCGTCCGCGATGGCGGGCGGTTTTTCAGGGAAGGTTCCGAGCACAAAGTCGCATAACAAACGTCGCAACTGTCTGCGACGCAGTTCCCACTCAAGTGTCGTTGTGACGGTGGACCCGTCCTGCATCCTGAGCAACGACGGCAGATCGGCTTTCGCGTAGCCCATAATCGCACAGTCCCGTCTTTGGTCTACTGTACGGATGATGCGATATTGTGAGTACGTTGGCAAGCCCGACGTATGGCGCGATCGGCGTTTCCCCCGAACATCTATTCGCGCGGATCGAAATACGCTATCATAACGAAAGCGCCCATTAGTGGGACGCTTCATGTACCGACATTTCCCTACACTAGCGATTTACTTGGACACGTTGGAGGACTCTCGTGGCGGACGCAAACAAACACGTCTATCACTTCGGCGAAAAGCGCACCGACGGCGCCGCGACTCAAGAGATGCGCGAACTGCTCGGCGGCAAAGGCGCGAATCTCGCCGAAATGTGCCGTATCGGACTTCCAGTTCCCCCCGGCTTTACGATCACGACCGCCGTCTGCACCTATTTCGTTGACCACAAAGGCGCGTACCCCAATGGCGTGGAAGAACAGGTCAAAGAATCGCTTGACCTGATGGAACAGGAATCGGGCAAAACGTTCGGCGACCCCAACAACCCGATGCTCGTCTCCGTCCGATCCGGCGCGCGCGACTCGATGCCCGGCATGATGGACACGATCCTCAACTTGGGTTTGAACGACACGACCGTTGAAGGCTTGGCGAAACTCACAGGCAACGACCGCTTCGCGTGGGACAGTTACCGCCGCTTCTTCCAAATGTACGGCGACGTGGTGCTGGGCGTTCAACCTGAAAGCGAAGACGATCACGAACCGTTCGAGGTCGTGCTTTCCGGGTTGAAGAAGGAAGTCGGCGTCACGCTCGACACCGATTTGACGACCGCGAACTTGAAAGAACTCGTCAAACGCTACAAGTCCTTGGTGAAAGAGAAGACGGGGCGCGACTTCCCCGTAGACCCGATGGAGCAGTTGTGGGGCGCGGTCGCCGCCGTGTTCGGATCGTGGAACAACGAACGCGCGTTCATCTATCGCCGCAAGTACAACATCCCCCACAGTTGGGGCACCGCCGTTAACGTTCAGTCGATGGTGTTCGGCAACATGGGGAACGACTCCGGCACGGGCGTTGCCTTCACGCGCGACCCCGCGTCGGGTGAAAAGGTGTTTTACGGCGAGTACCTCATTAACGCGCAGGGCGAAGACGTGGTCGCGGGCGTCCGAACGCCGAAGCCAATCGCGGAACTCGAAAAGGACATGCCCGTCGCGTTCAAAGAACTGATGGACGTGCGAGAGACGCTCGAACAGCGGTTCCGCGACATGCAGGACTTCGAGTTCACTATCGAGCGCAACAAACTCTACATGCTCCAGACGCGCAACGGGAAGCGCACGGGTCTGGCGGCGGTGCGGATCGCGGTTGAGTTGGTGGAAGAAGGGTTGCTCGACTGGAAACAGGCGGTCGCAAAAGTTCCGCCCGACTCGCTCGAACACGTCCTCGCGCCGATTTTCAACTTCAACGCGCTCGCTCAGGCGGAAACGGACAAACGGCTCATTGCGAAGGGGCTGCCTGCGGGTCCCGGCGCGGCGACGGGCAAAGTCGTCTTCAACGCGGCGCGCGCGGAGGAACTCTCCCGCAAGGGCGAGCGCGTGTTGTTGGTGCGGATTGAGACGAGCCCCGAAGACCTGCGCGGCATGTTGGCGGCTGACGGCATCCTGACGGCGCGCGGCGGCGTGAGCAGTCACGCGGCGTTGGTCGCCCGACAGATGGGCAAAGTGTGCGTCTGCGGCTGCCAAGAACTGGTGATCGACTACGAGAAGCGCACGATTTCGGTCGGCGACACGGTCATCAAGGACGGCGAGTACCTCTCCATCGAGGGCACGACCGGGCGCGTCTTCGCGGGTCAAATCGAAACGGCTCCGAGCGAGGTGATTCAAGTCCTCGTCGACAAGTCGCTCAAAGCGGAAGACTCCGCGATCTACCGCCAGTTCGCTACGGTGATGGAGTGGGCGGACAAAGCGCGCACGATGAACGTCCGCACGAACGCCGACCAGCCCGATCAAGTGGCGAACGCGATGGCGTTCGGCGCGGAAGGCATCGGTCTGTGCCGCACGGAGCATATGTTCTTCGGCGGCGACCGCATCGTCGCGGTGCGCGAGATGATTCTGGCGGACGACCTCACCGGGCGCGAGAAGGCGTTGGAGAAACTTCTCCCGTACCAGCGGGAAGACTTCACCGCGATCTTTGAAACGCTCAACGGGCTGCCCGCGACAATCCGCGCGCTCGACCCGCCGCTGCATGAGTTCCTGCCCCATCAGGCGCACGAAATCAAAGAGGTCGCCGACCAACTCGGCATCTCCGTCGAGGAGATTGAGGAGAAGGTCGAATCGCTGCACGAAGCGAACCCGATGTTGGGTCATCGCGGATGCCGTTTGGGGATCGCATATCCCGAAGTGACGGCGATGCAGGCGCGCGCGATCTTTGAGGCGGCGTGCGATGTCGCGGCGAAGGGGATTCCCGTTCACCCGGAAATCATGATCCCGCTTGTCGGCACGCGGAAAGAGCTTTCGTTGCAGAAGGATATCGTGGACTCGACGGCGAAGCAGGTGTTTGCGGAAAAGGGTCGGACGGTCGAGTACCAAGTCGGCACGATGATCGAGATTCCTCGCGCGGCGCTGACAGCGGACGAGATCGCCGAAGACGCGGAGTTCTTCTCCTTCGGCACGAACGACCTGACGCAAACGACTCTCGGCATCTCGCGCGACGACGCGGGCAAGTTCCTCACGCTCTACCAGGAGTTGGACATTTACGGGCAAGACCCGTTCGCGTCCATCGACCAAACGGGCGTCGGGCAACTGATGGAGATCGGCGTCACAAAGGGTCGCACGACGCGCCCCGACCTGAAGATCGGCATCTGCGGCGAACACGGCGGCGAACCGAAGTCTGTCGAGTTCTGCCACCGACTTGGGTTGAACTACGTGAGTTGCTCGCCGTTCCGCGTGCCGGTTGCGCGGTTGGCGGCGGCGCAGGCGGCGCTCAAAGGCTGATGCGTCGTAATTCGGCAAAACGACACAGAGGTCGGAACGCTTCAACGCGATCCGACCTTTTGTTTTGCGAAGTTTGCTCTCACCTGATATCTTTCGGCTATTCGACAATTCGAATCTCAATGTCCCCAAATGACGAATGCAGATTACAAGTGGCGCGCGACACATGCGATCTCCAGATTTCGACGCCAGTTTAAGGACAGACCATGACCAAATCGCTTCACGTTCTGATGACCGTCGCATCGATTATCGGCGTCGCGTTGATTTTTTCGAGTTGCGGCGAGGACGAAGAACCGTTCGACGCCGAACCCGCCATCGTGGTGGATGGCGGACCCTATGACCCGACCATCGACCCGGCGAACTTCACCGAACCCGTTCAGAACCCTTATTGGCCCCTTCGCGTCGGCGACCATTACGTGTACGAAGGCGTGTCCGACGGAGAACCGGAGCGGATCGTCGTGACGGTGACGGCGGAAACGCGCGTCGTGATGGGCGTGACGTGCGTCGTCGTACAGGACGATGTCTATGAAGACGGCGAGTTGGTCGAGACGACGCAAGACTGGTTTGCGACGGACAACGACGGCAATGTGTGGTACTTCGGCGAGGACACGAAAGAGGTCGAAGACGGCGTGGTCGTCAGCACACACGGCGCATGGGAGGCGGGGGTCGACGGCGCGTTGCCCGGCATCGTCATGTGGGCGAACCCGATGGTTGGCGACGCCTACCGTCAAGAATACTACGAAGGCGAGGCGGAGGACATGGCGGAAGTATTGAGTCTCACCGCTTCCGAGACCACCCCGTTGGGATCGTATACCGACATGGTCAAGACGAAGGAATGGACACCGCTTGACCCGGAACCGATTGAAGAAAAATACTACGCGAAGGATATTGGCTTCGTGTTGGAGGTCAAAGTGCGCGGTGGCGTGGCGCGCATCGCGCTGGTGGAGTTCACACCGGGCGGATAAACCTACGGAACGCAAATCAACTTGATGGGGCGGACGATTCCGCCCCTTTGTCGTGCTCGTTTTCGGCTTGCGCCGTACGTCGATTCGTCGCATTTCTCATTGGTGGTGAAGTTCAAGGAAAGGAACTCTATGCAACCGTTGAACGGGAAGATCGCCGTCGTTGCGGGAGCGACGCGCGGGGCAGGACGAGGGATCGCCGTCGAATTGGGACGCGCCGGAGCGACCGTCTATGCGACGGGACGCAGCGTGCGAGGCAAACCCGCGTCGGGGAATCGTCCCGAAACGATTGAGGAAACTGCGGAACTCGTCACGGAGGCGGGTGGCGTCGGTATCTGGTCGCAGACGGATCACACCGTCAAGGAGCAGGTGATCGCGTTGTTCGAGCGGGTGCGTCGGGAACAAGGGCGCCTTGACGTTCTCGTGAACGACGTGTGGGGCGGCGAATCTCTTGTCGAATGGGGCAAGCCGTTTTGGGGACTTGATCCCGACAAGGGGTTGACGATGCAGAAACAAGCCGTTTGGTCGCACATCCTGACAAGTCGATACGGCGTCCCGTTGATGGTTGAGCGAAACGCCGGGCTGATCTTCGAAATCACGGACGGCGACACACTCGATTATCGAAGCAACCTCTATTACGACTTGGCGAAAACGTCCGCGATCCGCTTGGCGAAAGCGATGGCGGAGGATTTGAAGGACACGAATATCACGGCGGTTTCGCTCACGCCGGGATTTCTGCGGTCGGAGGAGATGCTCGACCACTTCGGCGTGACCGAGGAGAACTGGCGCGACGGCGTTGAGACAGACCCGCACTTCATCGCGTCCGAAACGCCGACGTTCATCGGGCGCGCGGTTGCGGCGTTGGCGAGCGATCCGAACGTGAAGGCGAAGGCGGGACAAGCGTTGGCGACATGGCATCTCGGACGCGAGTACGGCTTGACGGACGCGGACGGCTCTCAACCGCATTGGGGCGAGCATTTCGAGCGTCATGTATTAAACGCATGAATGACGCGCACCTACCCCCAACGGCGCGGGCAGATCAATCGCCTGTCCGCGCTCTCGTTTCGACATCATCTTGAATCCATAAATAGCGGGAACCTGTGTGAATTCCCGCTTTCTCCGCGATTGGCGCACCGCCCGCAGAAGACGTATAGTGTATCGGCAGGTATGCACGAAAACCTAACGCCGAATGACAGGAGAGTCGGTTTATGCCCCTGCGAGTCGGCTTTTTGGGAACGGGCGCGTGGAGTCGAGGACACCTCTATCAAGTCCAACAGCAGCCGGATACGGTCGTGACGGCGTGCTTCGGCACGAATCCGACCAAAACCGCGTCGTTCAAGGATGAAGCGGGCGATTCCTGCGTCGTTTACGAGAACTACCGCGAGATGCTTCGTCACATCGACGCGCTGTATGTCGTCATCCCGCCATTCGCCCATGAGACACAGATACGCGACGCAATTGAGGCGGGCGTGCACGTCTTCACCGAGAAGCCGATAGCCCGAACGCTCGAAGACGCCAAGCGGACGGCGGAAGTCGCGGAGGCGCGTACCGACGTGAAGACGCAGATCGGCTACATGCTGCGTTTCACCCAAGCCGCGAATGTGATTGGTGATTTCGTCCACCGTCGCGGAACGCCGATCTTGATGACGGGCAGATACTTCTGCAACGACCTGCACGCCCACTGGTGGCGCGATCACGACAAGAGCGGCGGGCAACTGCTTGAACAGGTCATCCACCTGATCGACTTTGCGGGGAGTTATTTCGGGGAACCGACAGAGGTCTATTGCGTCGCCGACAACCTCGCGCACCGAGCGGTGGAGGGCTATACGACGGACGACGTGAGCGTTCTGACGGCGCGGTTCGATTCGGGCGCGGTGGCGACGTTCGCGGCGACGAATCAGGCGGTGCCGAATCGGTGGGAGATGGCGTACCACCTCGTTTTCGAGAATCTCACCGTTGAGTCGGACGACCTGCACGCGGCGCGTTTCCGGGTGACGGAGCCGGGCGCGGAGGAGTCGTTCGACCTGAACAACTCCCCCACGCCTTACGAAGCGGAAACGGTCGATTTCCTAAGCGCGATCCGAGAGAACCGCCCGACGCGCTGCCCGGTTCAGGAAGGCGTCAAAGCGCTACGGATCATCGACGCGGCGGAACGCTCTCGCGCGTCTGGAAACCCGGCGCGGTTATAGGCAACCGTCGCGTCAGAATGAGACTTCCTTGCCCGCGTCGTGCGAATCGTACAAGGCTTGCGTGATCTTGGCGACCGTCAGGGCGATTGCCCCTGTGTCGATCATTTCAACGCGATCCTGCACGCCGTAGACGAAGTGCTCCTGCGAGCCTGTCATGCCGCGCGGATCGTAGTAGCCGAGCGACCGCTGACGGCTCAGGTATGAGTCCACGTTGAAGGTGATGTCGGAGTCCATGCCGTAGAGGTCGCGGTAGAACGTGAACGGTTCCAACCTGATGCCGCCGAGACTGCCGAGCAGTTGGTCGCCGTCGCCGCCCGCCGCGTGCGCCGCCCACGCTTCTTCCATGAACATCGAGACGTTGTTCTTGAAGCGGATGAAGCCCGTGCCGAACTCCTCGACGTTGTAGCCGCTTTCCTTCTTGCGCTTCTCATCCATCGGGAGCTCTTGGAACGCGGAGCCGCTGACCGTCGCCAGTTCGGGGTTGCCGAGCAGGTAGACCATCCGCGCCATGTGATAAATGCCCATGTCGAGCAGCGTGCCGCCGCCCGCCTTGTCTTTCTGGACGAAGTGGGGCGTCGCGTAGCCATCGACGTAGACGCGCCCGCGTCGGCGGTAGTGG
>JAQBWJ010000058.1 GCA_027625215.1 Candidatus Poribacteria bacterium | reverse complement strand
GAGAAGGCGGTCTCCTACATTCGCGGCAAAATCCGCGCGACGGCGGAACGCAACGGGCGCAACTCGGACGTTGCCGAAGCGATGGTCGATAAGAAGAAGGTGTTGGTTCGCCTGAAAGGGGTCGAGGGCGGCGGCATCGAACTGCTCTCTCCCGCGCAGTTTCAGTCGCGTCAGGAGGCGGGCGACGAGTTCGAGATCATCTCCCACGAGGGCGAACTGCTCACCCTGACGACGGACGCCGCGCTCGACCTTCATTTCGTCGAGACGCGCGCGAATACGCTCGAAGAACTGCTCGCCACGTACTCCATCGTGGAGGACGCGGACGGGATGCGGGTCATGTCCGCCGCTCAGATCGCCGCCGCGCAGCAGTCGCCGGACGCCAAACTGACCGTGATCGAATCGCTCGACGGCGCGACCGTGACGCGGTTCCAACGCTCTCTCCTTGAATCGCTTTCCATCGCGGTGACGAGTTCGATGATCGGGTCGCTGCTGCTGTCGTTGGGCATGTTGGGCATCATGATCGAGTTTCGCACGCCGGGCTTCGGCATTCCCGGCATCATCGGACTCGCCTGTATCGGGCTGTTCTTCGGCGGACACATGATCGCCGATGTCGGCGCGAGTTGGGGGTTGATCGCGTTCTTGGTCGGCTTGGGACTGTTGGGGCTGGAACTGTTCGTAATACCCGGCTTCGGGATCGCGGGCATCTCCGGCATCGCGCTGATGCTCGGCGGGTTGCTGTTCGTCTTTGGGCAGAATGCGCCGACATTCACGGCGGCGGTGTCGTCGTTGGGGTTGTCGTTGGGTGTGGCGGTCGCGTTGATGGTGGTCGTGGCGTTCACGTTGCCTCGAACTCGCGCGTGGAACCGCCTCATCCTCAGCAATGAAGAACGCGCCATCGACGGGTACCGTTCGGCGAGCGCGGAACTTGTCGCGCTGCTGGGCGTGAACGGCGTCGCGCTGACGACGCTGCGTCCGGCGGGGACGGCGGAGATCGACAGCGAGCGCGTCGATGTTGTCTCGGAGGGCGCGTTCATCCCGGCGCAAACGCGCGTGCGGGTCGTGCAGGTGGAAGGCGGTCGGGTCGTCGTCCGTCCGGTGACGGACGAGGCGATGACGGCTCAGGAAGGGCTGACGAATGGGTGATCTCGGTTCTCTCGCCACGTTGATACTCGCGGCGATTTTCGGCGGCATCATCGCGTTGTCGCTGCTGTTCTACTTCGTTCCGGTCGGGTTGTGGATCTCCGCGCTGTTTGCGGGCGTGCGGGTCAACCTGATTGAACTGATCGGGATGCGGCTGCGTCGCGTCGCGCCGCCGAACATCGTCAAACCGATGATCAACGCCTCCAAAGCGGGGATTACCGCCAAGTACGGCATTACCGTCTCCAAGTTGGAAGGTCATCTGCTCGCCAGAGGCAACGTGGCGCGGGTCGTGTCCGCGCTGATCGCCTCCGACAAGGCGGGCATCAACCTGACGTTCGAGCGCGCGACCGCCATCGACCTCGCGGGTCGAGACGTGCTCGAGGCGGTACAGGTGAGTGTCAATCCGCGCGTCATTTCGACGCCGCTCATCTCGGCGATCTCTCAGGACGGCGTGCAACTCAAGGCGACGGCGCGCATCACCGTGCGGGCGAACATCGAGCGGCTTGTCGGCGGCGCGGGTGAAGAGACGATTCTGGCGCGCGTCGGCGAGGGCATCGTCTCCGCCATCGGTTCGTCGCTGACGTATGCGGAGGTGCTTGAAAACCCCGACATGATCTCGCGGCGCGTGCTGGATCGCGGGTTGGACTCCGGCACGGCGTACGAGATCCTCTCCATCGACATCGCCGATATCGACGTGGGTGAAAACATCGGGGCGCGGTTGGAAGCGGAGCAGGCGGAAACCGACCTCGTCGTCGCGCAGGCGAAGGCGGAGGAACGGCTTGCGATGGCGAAGGCGCAGGAACAGGAAGGACGCGCCCGCGTTCAAGAGATGCAGGCGAAGGTGGTCGAGTCGGAGGCGCTGATCCCGCGCTCCATCGGCACGGCGTTCGGTCGAGGCAACATCCGTATGCTCGCCGCTCCGCGCGATTAAGGGCGCAACGGCTCCAACGTTTTGAAGGACAGGGTTCATGGGCGGTATTTTCGCGGTGTTGTTCGTCATCCTTCTGTTGTTCGGCGTCGCCGTTCTCAATATGTTTGTGCCGTTGGGACTCTGGATCGCGGCGCAGGCGGCTGGCGTGAAGGTCCGCGTCTTCGGCGACTTGGTGGCGATGCGTCTCAGGCGCGTCCCGCAACGCGCCGTCGTGGAACCGCAGATCGCCGCGACGAAGGCGGGGCTTGACCTCGATTTGGGCGATTTGGAAGCGCATCTGCTCGCGGGCGGGCGCGTGGATCGCGTCGTCGAGGCGTTGATCTCGGCGGACAAGGCTCAAATACCCCTGACGTTTGAACGCGCCGCCGCCATCGACCTCGCGGGGCGCGACGTGCTCGAAGCGGTCGGCATGTCGATCACGCCGAAAGTGATCGAGACGCCGAAGATCGCCGCCGTCGCCAAGAACGGGATTCAGTTGATCGTGACGGCGCGCGTCACGGTGCGAGCGAACATCGAGCGGCTCGTCGGCGGCGCGGGCGAGGAGACCGTCATCGCGCGTGTCGGGCAGGGCATCATCACGACCATCGGCTCCTCCGAAACACACTCCGCCGTGCAGGAGAATCCGGAATCGATCTCGAAGCGCGTGCTGGAAGCGGGTCTGGCGACGGGCACCGCGTTCGAAATCCTCTCCATCGACATTGCCGATATCGATGTGGGTGAAAACGTCGGCGCGAAACTGCAACGCGACCGCGCGGAGGCGCAACTCAAGATCGCCCGCGCGAAGGCTGAAGAACGTCGCGCGGAGGCTCAGGCGCGCGAGCAGGAGATGAAGGCGATTGTCGAGATGAAGAACGCCGATTTGGTTGAGGCGGAGGCGGAAGTGCCCCGCGCGATAGCCGCCGCGTTTGAAGCGGGCACGCTTGGGGTCGAAGAGTACTACCGCATCCGCAACCTGATGGCGGACACGGAGATGCGTCAGGCGATTGCCTCCGGCGCGGACGAATCGGGCGAGCGGCGGGAGTACGGGCGGTTCTCAGGATGACGACGACACGTTTTTATCCGGCGTTGGTAGCGTTGATGCTGGTGTTCGCGGCGTTCGGATGCGGTGAAGATACCGACGACCCGAACGGCGGCAACAACGCGGTTCGACCCAAAGTCGCCACGACGCTCCCGACCGACGGCGGCGCAATCCCCGCCGACGGCGCGTTGCAGGTCGTGTTCAGCAAGGCGGTGACGGAGAGCTCCGTGATCGCGGGCGTCATCGTGATCGGCGTGGACGTGCGCGTGGCGTACGACGCGGCGACCTTCACCGCGACGATCACCCCGACCGAACCGCTCGAATCGGGAGCCGCCTACACGCTTGTCATCCGCGACATCACGGACGCGACGGGCAACGAGATCGCGGATGTCGTCAACATCAACTTTACGGTGGAATGACGAGATGCTCGAACGATTGTTCGATCAGTTTGCCAGTTTTGTGCCGATCTTGGTGATGGCGTGGTTCGTCCAGCGTCGATTTCGAGACAAGAAGCGCCGTGAACGGCAAACGGAAGTTGACGACGCCTCCCCGATGATCGATGAGATGTTCGACGTGGTTGAGTGGGAAGACGAACCGACGCCCGCCGTCGCGCCGTACGAGGCTCCGAAGCCGATCCCGCCGTCGAAACCTTCCGCGCCGCCGCGCCGCAACGAGGGCACCGTCCCGAACGTCTCGATTGAACCGCGCGAACGTCCGAAACGGAAACGGATGATCGAGTTCAACCCGAAGACGGCGCGTCAGGCGGTGCTGATGGCGGAAGTGCTCGGCAAGCCGAAATCGCTGCAATGACCCGCCCTCTTTCGTTCAAAGGAACGCATCGCCGTATGTCTCGACCGCGCGTTTTGTCGAAGTCGATAGCGACCGCCTCGTTTGCGTTGCTGATGCTGTCGGCGGTGGTCGTCGGGCAGGTGCGGATCACTGAAGTGATGGCGAACCCGAACGCCGCTCAAGGTGGGCAGACGCGCGGCGAGTTCGTCGAGTTGTACAATCTCGGCGCGGAGCCGGTCGACCTGACCGGATGGAAGATTGCCGACCGCGACAACACCGACCAACTGCTCGCGTTCGACGGGGTATCGCCGCTCGTTCTCGCGCCGAAGTCATACGCCGTCGTTCTCGATCCCGACCACGAGTTCAACGACGAGAACGTGTACGCCATTCCGCCTGAAACGCTCCTGCTGCGACCGCACAATTCGGCGCTCGGCAACGGGCTCGCGCTGCTTGATCCCGTCTATCTGCTCGACCCGACGGACGAGGTGGTCGATACGTTCACGCCGCCCTCCGCCGCGCACAACGGCAACTCGACGGAGCGGATCGACTATGCCGGACCGGACGCGCCGGAGAACTGGCAGTTCTGCACCGAGAAGTCCGGCACGACGATTGGGCGAAAGACGAGTCCGCCGAAGCCGCCGATTCAACCGCCGACGCAGCCTCCCACTCAGCCGCCCGGTCAACCGCCCGTGAACAACCCCGATCTGCTGGTCGCGCTCAACGAAGTGATGTTTCGACCTGAGACGGACGCGCCGGAGTGGGTCGAACTGTTCAACCGCACGAACGTCGATCTGCCCATCACCGGATGGACGCTGCAAGACGCGCGGGGCGTTCCCGTCGCCATCCCGGAGAGTTCGCTTCCCAAGAAAGGGTACGCGATTCTCACGCGCAACGCGGCGGATTTCCATGAGTTCCACCCGAACACACCCGGCGAAACGGCGGTCATCGAGATGCCGCTGCCCGCCTTGAACGACGACGGAGACGAACTCGTCCTGAAAGCGGGCGACCGGGAGCTCGACCGGATGCGGTACGGCGACCGGAACGCCGAGCGGGGTCAATCGTTGGAACGGCGCGACCCCGCGCTCGACTCGCTGTCGATGGGCAACTGGTTCCTGTCGGTGCATCTTGACGGCTCGACGCCCGGCGCCGAAAACAGCGTGCGGCATCAAACTGGGGCGCAGCCGTTGATCGAAGCGTCGCCGAACCCGTTTGTGCCGCAGGAGCGACCCATCGAACTGCGGTTTGAAGCCCCGATTGACGCGACCGTCACCCTCCGCATCTTCGACAGCAAGGGGATGCTCGCCCATGTGCTCCTCGACAACGCCCCGAACGGCGGACGCCAAACCTTGAAGTGGGACGGCAAAAACGACGCGGGCGAACAGGTCGCGCCGGGCATCTACATCGTCCAACTGCTGACGGTCGCGGAGGACAATCCGCGCGCGACGGCAATCGCCATCGTTGTCGCGGAGCGATGAACTCGATGAGGCGGCTTGTGTTGATCTCCCTCGCGCTCCTGTCCGCGACCGCTCGCGCCGCCTTTGAACGCGAACCGTTGACCCCTGTCGCTATCGGACTCGGACGCGCCGTTGTCGCGCACGGGGAGGCGTCCGCCTCCGACGATGCGAATCCCGCCGCCGTCGAATCGTCCCTGTGGGGGTCGGCGGCGTATTCCAACCCGTTCAACGTGACGGGACTCGCGGAGCAGGGCGTTCGCGGCGGGTTGTCGTTGGGCGCGTTCGCCGTTCGCGGCGCGTGGCAGCGGTTCGGAAACGAGATTCATTCCGAAGATGCGGTGTCCGGCTCGGCGCGTTGGAGGCGGGACGAGGTGTCCGTTGGGGCGAGGGGCGTCTATCGTTCGCGGCGCACCACCGGATTCGCGGGCGCGGACGACGTTTCCGTCGATGTGGGCGCGTTGTGGCGGGTGTCGCCGATCACGCAGATCGGAGCGTCGGCGCGGAATCTTGGCTCTCGGACGTTTTTGCCCCATGTCGAATGGCGCGTCGGGGCACGGATCGAGATGAGCGAGCGGAGCGCGTTTCTCACCGACCTCTCCCTACTCGGCGCGGAAACGGGCGTCGCCGTCGGCGGAGAGTGGACGCCGTACCCGTTTCTATCGCTGCGCGGCGGCATCCACAACCAACCGTGGCGGTGGGCGGCGGGATTCTCGTTGGGATGGGACGCGCTCGCGTTCGATTACGCGGTGGAGACGCACGCCTCGCTGGACGCGACGCACGTTGTTGGATTGACAGTCCGCCTGCCGTGACGTGTCCTCGCCCTCGCCCACCCTCGCCGACGCTCTCCCCTTTTCACAATGAACGCGCCGAAAAAATCGGTTTGGCAATTCGGAGCGGGCGCATTATACTTCACATTAGCGACGTGGCAGTACGACCCGTCGCGCGGCTTTTAACCAGACCCCGCGAGGCTGGAAAGACGCATTCGGGGGGACAACGAGACGTGACACGTCTCGAGTCCACGACCCCCAATGTGCAGAATCCAGCCTCCTCGATGTCGCACCATACGGACGACACGCAGGAGGCGATTTCATGTCAGGCGACAACGCGACTCACGCGCCGAGCGCATCCGCCGCGCTTGATCTGCTCCACGCGCTCGAGACGCTGAAAAACCTCCCCCGCACCGGCTGGCGATTGCGCGGTATCCGCGACGGCGAAAGCCTTGCCGACCACTGTTTTCGCACCACCTTCACCGCGATGCTGCTGGCGGATTCCCTCGTCAAACGCGGCGCGACCCTCGACACCGAGCGGGTCATCCGCATGGCGACGCTGCACGAAATCGCCGAGACGCGCATCGGCGACATTCCGTTCCCCGCGCTGAAACACATCCCGGAAGACGTGAAGGACGCCGCCGAAGCGGACGCCGCGAAGACGCTCCTGAGCCCGTTGGGCGAACTCGGCGACGACTATCTCGCCCTATGGAACGAGTACGAAGCGCGTCAAACGCCCGAAGCCAAAGTCGTCCGCATCGCCGACAAGTTGGAGATGCTGTTGCAGGCGTGGGAGTATGAATCGGCGGGCGCGCGGGGACTGGACGACTTCTGGCGGAACAGTTGGAACTTCACCGATTTCGACGCCTTCCCTTTCGTGAACGACCTGATGACCGACCTCCGCAAACGACTCGACGCCACACGTACCGGAGATAACTGACGATGGCGGACGCACGCCGCGAAAAAGCCCAAGTGATGACCGAAGAGGAGATGCGTCGCGCCCTGACGCGCATCGCCCACGAAATCTGCGAACAGAACAAGGGCGTGAGCCACCTCGCGCTCATCGGCATCCGCTCGCGGGGGGATATCCTCGCCGAGCGCATCGCCGACCACATCGAGCGGATCGAGGGAACGCGCCCGCCCGTCGGGGTGATGGACATCACCCTCTACCGCGACGACCTGAACCTGTTCGGCGGCAGGAAGGTGGACGCGAACAAGACGGACATCTCGTTCAACGTGGACGGCAAGACGCTCGTGCTGGTGGACGACGTGCTATTCACCGGGCGATCCGTCCGCGCCGCGTTGGACGCGCTCAAAGACTTCGGGCGCGCGGCGGCGATCACCCTCGCCGTGCTGGTGGATCGCGGGCATCGGGAACTGCCCATCGCCGCGAACCACGTCGGCAAGAACGTGCCGACCTCGCGCAAGGAGACGGTCGCCGTGCACGTCAAAGAGGTGGACGGCGCGGACCGCGTCGTCATCTACGAGGAAGCGGGCGCATGACGGATCGGTTGGTGAAAAACGGGCGCGTTCTCAACCCGTACACGGGGACGGATGCTGTGCTGGACGTGCGGCTCCGCGACAGGACGATCTCCGAGATCGGGGCGAACCTGTCGCCTCAGCATGGAGAGGACGTGCTCGACGCGACGGGCTGTCTCGTCGTGCCGGGTCTGATCGACATGCACGTCCACTTCCGCGATCCGGGACTGACGTACAAAGAGTCGATTCAAACGGGCTCCGAAGCGGCGGCGGCGGGCGGGTTCGTCGCGGTCGTCTGCATGGCGAACACGAAGCCGTCGCTCGATACGGCGCGGCAGATTCGGTACGTCTACGAGAAGGCGGACGAGGCGGGGCTGATCGCCGTCTACCCGGTGGGGAGCATCTCGAAATCGCTGTTGGGGCAGGAACCGACGCATTACGAAGAACTGCGGTTCGCGGGCGCGATTGCGTTTTCCGACGACGGCGTGTCGTGCATGGACGAGGAGATCATGCGGCTCGTGTTGCGACAGAGCGTCGAACCGGGCGGCGTTCCCGTTGTGGTTCACTGCGAAGACCCGAAGATCGCGCACAGCGGTGTGATGAACGACGGCGACGTTTCCAAAGAACTTGGGTTGGCGGGGATTCCGCGCGAGGCGGAGGAGTCGATCATCGCGCGCGACATCCGGCTCGCGGAAGAGACGGGCGGACGGCTGCACATCCAGCATGTGACGACGCGCGGCGGCGTCGCGTTGATCCGCGAGGGCAAGGCGCGCGGCGTGAACGTCAATGGGGAAGCCTGCCCCCA